>CALYAB010000046.1 GCA_944393395.1 uncultured Clostridia bacterium | reverse complement strand
CAAGATTGTACATATGGTGAAATATTCGCTAATAAAATAAAGCCATTTTTTAGTGAAATATTCAAAAATTATTGACATGCCCTAAAACTTTCTTGTAAAAACTTTGACTATAAAATTCAATTATTTATAGTTACAGTTCACAGCTATTACTAGATACTGTGATATATATTATATTCTAAGCGGGCTTCGGGGGGACCGACACGCTACATACTCTTAATAAATCAGCGACAGTCTCATGGGAGCTGATTTCATTAGAGTATGTAAAGTGTTGGGATAGCGCAGAATATAATATATATCACAAAACTTTAATTGTTTTTAGGCTGTGAACTGTAACCATTTATTATAATATGATTATGAATTTTCTGTGTATTTGTTGATTTTTATATATTTTTAATATAAAATATATTTGTAAATTTTTAACTAAAGAGGCGAATATATGAATAATAAAAATAGAGATATAAATAAAAAGAATATTAAAAAATCTAATACAAAAAGTATAAAAATCAAAACAGATAAGAATTCAAATATAATTAATCTAAATCGTAACTTCAATGCCAAAAATTTAATATATACACATAAATTACGAAATACTTTTATTATAATAATTCTTATTTTTATATTACTTATAGGTAGAATTGCATATTTACAATTTGTAGATGGTACTCGTTTAAAAGAACTTGCTTATCAACAACAAACAATAAATCAAATTCTTAGTCCTAAAAGAGGAAATATATATGACTCTACAGGAAAAGCTTTGGCCATCAGTGCTCAAGTTGATACCATAACTATAAATCCTACAAAAATAGTAGGAAATACAGATGAAGAAACTCAATCTTTAAAAGAAACTGTTGCTAAAGGTCTTTCTGATATATTTGCATTAGATTATAATGAAACTTTGCAAAAGGTAAATAGCACTTCTCAAGTTGAAACAATCATAAAAAAAGTTGAACAAGAAAAAGTTGATGAATTAAAAACTTGGATGGAAAAAAATAGTATTTCTGTAGGAATTAATATAGATGAAGATACTAAAAGATACTATCCATATGATGATTTAGCATCTAATGTAATTGGATTTTGTGGTTCTGATAATCAAGGATTAAGCGGTATTGAATCAAAATGGGATTCTGTTTTGACTGGTACACCTGGAAAAATAGTTAGCTCACAAGATAGTAGCCAAAAAGAAATCCCTAATGCTGAAGAAACTTATATATCTGCTGAAAATGGTAGTAATCTTACCCTAACTCTAGATTTAAATATTCAATCTATTATTGAAAAATACCTAGAACAAGCTGTAGAAAAATATGAATGTAAAGATGGTGGAAATGTAATTGTTATGGACCCTCAAACTGGTGGGATTTTAGGGATGGCTTGTTATCCAGATTATAACTTAAATTCACCATATACACCTAATTCAACTTTAGCAAAAACGTATGATTCTTTAACAGATGAAGAAAAAAATGAAGCTTTATACAACATGTGGTCTAATAAATCTGTTGCTGATAGTTATGAACCTGGTTCTACCTTTAAATTAATTACCGCTAGTGTTGCATTAGAAGAAGGTATAACTACAACAGATAAGGCTGGAGACTTTTATTGCAAAGGTTCTCAAGAAGTTGAAGATAGAACTATCAATTGTTGGAGAAATTATGACCCTCACGGTTCTCAAACTTTAAGACAAGCCTTATGTAATTCTTGTAACCCTGCTTTTATACAATTAGGAGCAAGAATTGGAGCTCCAACTTTATATAAATATTATCAATCATTTGGCTTATTTGAAACAACAGATTCTGGTTTATATGGAGAACAAAACAGTATATTCCATAAATTAGATGAGATTGGTCCTGTAGAACTTGCTACATATTCATTTGGACAAAGATTTCAAATAACACCTCTTCAAATGATAACTGCTGTTTCTTGTATTGCTAATGATGGTATTCTTATGAAACCATATATTGTAAAATCTATTACAAATACAGATACTGGTGCAATAACTGAAACAGAACCTACAGAAGTAAGACAAGTTATATCTAAATCTACTGCAGAACAAGTAAAATCAATGATGGAATCTGTTGTACTAGAAGGAACTGGAAAAAATGTTGCTGTTTCTGGATATTCTATTGGTGGAAAATCTGGAACTTCTGAGCCTACAGAAGCAAATGTAGATGCTGGATATGTTTCATCTTTTATAGCTATTTCACCTATTGAAGATACACAATTAGTTGTTTTACTTACATTATATGATCCTCAAAACGAAGAGTATGGATATCAAGGTGGATCTGTTGCTGCTCCTGTAGTATCTCAAATGTTATCTGAAATTCTTCCATATTTGGGAGTTGCTTCTAATAATACAAATGATGATTCTACATCTGATAATTTGATTACTGTTCCAGATGTAAAAAATAAAACTGTAACAGAAGCTAAAAAAATACTTACTGAAGCTGGATTTAACTGCAAGGTAGTTTGTTCTGGAGATGAAAATTCTACTTTAGTAGCAGATCAAAATCCAAAACCTGGTTCTGAATTATCTTCTAATTCAATCATCATGTTATATGGTGAAGGAGATACTGTCGCAACTTCTGTAAGTGTTCCTGATTTATCTGGTATGAATCTTTCACAGGCAACAAGTGCTCTAAAAAATAAAAATCTTAATATTAATTATTCTGGCTCTGGTGTTGTAACTACTCAAGATTATGCCAAAGATGAATTAGTTCCAGAAGGTACTATTATAAATGTAACCTTAAAGCCAACTTTAACAGATGCCCATTAATACTTATATGGAATAAAAAATGGAATATGATAAAATTTATTATTTAATCATATTCCATTTTTCTATTCCATAATTTCATTATCCCAATAGCAATTTAATAAATCATCTAATTTTTTTATATTTTCACTTTTTTGTATCGCTTTTTCTATATTTTCTCCTTTTAGATAACTTAACCACGCTCCTTTTAAGCTCATTTCTTCATCTTTGTTAATTTTAAATTTTGGTAATTCTAATATATGTATTTCTAAATAATCCTCCAAAATATTTGTCATTTTTTCTTCTTTTAATATCATTCTACTATGATATTTTGTTTCTTTAGTAAAAATATCATCTAAAATATTTATTGTTATTGTCTTGGCAAATTCTCTATTGTCTTTGTATTCTAATTGATATGAATTTATCTGTGCAAAATACAGAAACATTTTTGTTAAAATATGTTGTCCATCAATTATTTGTATTCCTATATTTAATTCTTCATTTCCAACAATTTGTACTCTTAAATCTGCAATTCCAAAATTTTCTTCTGATGGCAATTTATTTTTTATTCTTTCGAGATACGGATTTATTTTCGCACTCTTTATTTCTATATCTAATATCACTTCTATAAATTCTTTTAATATATCAATGTTATCTTCTGAATTTAAAACTCTTCTCAATACAAAATTACTTTTTGCAACAAATTTTCTATTCATAAAATGATTTTTTAGTGCACTAAAATCTTTACCTCCTTTTTTGGATTGTTTTTTATTTTTACTAATGATGGATTTTATGACTTGAATTAAAATTATACTAGTCATAACAGATAGAAATTTCTATTGATTAAAATTATATAATTTACTAAAGTATACTGTCAAAAAAAGAACTTGTCAACAAGTTCTTTCTACTTTTTCAGTTTTTTCATCGCAAAATTCGACATTTTTAATATATATTAGTTAAATTAACTTTGAAATGAAAGTTGTTTTTCTTTAACTTTTTCATATAGTTTTTTTACTACATTATCTATACTTTCTTTTGGTGTAGATGCCCCAGCCATAATTCCTATTTTTTCATTACTATTTATTATTTCTAATTCTAAATCGTCTGCATTTTCCACAGCTATTGTCTTTTTACAATTGCTTACTGCTATATCATATAATTTTCTTGTATTTGAACTATTTTTTCCTCCAATTATTATCATACAATCTGACTCTTTTGACATCTTTTCTGTTTCTTTTTGCCTTATTTCAGTAGCATGGCATATAGTATTTTTTACTACTAATTTTATATCTCGTGGTAACTCATTTTTTATAATTTTTTCTACTATATCAAATTTTTCTAAACTATATGTAGTTTGAGCTATAACTAATAATTTTTTCATTTTAGATTTTCTTAATAGTTCCAAAGCCTTAAATGTATCATCTTCTTTTTCTATAACAAATGTATTTTCTTTACAATAACTAAGTGTACCTATATTTTCTGGATGTTTTTTTGTTCCTAAAAGAAATATATAATAGCCTTTGCTAGAATATTCTTTTACAATACCATGTATTTTTAAGACCTTTGGACAAGTAAAATCTATTAATTTTATATGCTTTTCTTTTGCCTTTTTATAGATTTCTTTAGAAATTCCATGTGCACGAACTATTACCTTTCCCTTTGCTTCATTTATATCATCTATAAATTTCATACCTATTCTTTCTAATCCCTTAACAACTTCTTTATTATGTACGATTTCACCTAATCCATATATATTTTTTTCTTTTTTTAATACCTCTTTTGCACCATCTACAGCTCTTTTTACTCCATAGCAAAATCCCGCTGTTTTTCCTACTATTATATCCATATAATCCTCTCTTCTATTTTATCATATTTAATATTTCTTCTTTTAAAACTTCTACAATTTTTTCTTGTGGTACTTTTTTTATAATTTCACCTTTTTTAAATAAAAGACCTTCATTAACTCCACCTGCAATTCCAATATCTGCTTCTCTAGCCTCTCCGGGTCCATTAACAGCACATCCCATTACTGCAACTGTTATATCTGATTCTATAGTTGACAAAAATTCTTCTACCTCTTTTGCTATTGGAATTAAATCTATTTGTGTTCTTCCACATGTAGGACATGCTACTAATGTTGGTACTTTATTATATAGATTACAATCTTTTAATATTTCTTTTGCTACCTTTATTTCTTTTACTGGATCATCTGAAAGCGATACTCTCATTGTATCTCCTATTCCATTTCTTAGCATATATCCTAATCCAATACTTGATTTCACAGTACCACTAAATTCTGTTCCACTTTCAGTTATTCCTAAATGTAAAGGACAATCAAAAGCTTTTGATGCCTCTTCATAACTTTCAATACATAAATCTAAATTAGATGCTTTTAATGAAATTAGATAATCTTTAAAGTTTAATTTTTCTAATATTTCTATATGTCTTCTCGCACTTTCCACCATAGCTTTAGCAGTAGGCTTACCATATTTCTCTAACAAATCTTTTTCTAATGAGCCTGCATTTACCCCTATTCTTATTGGGATTTTCTTTTCTTTACATTTATCAACTACTCTTTTTACTCTTTCTTCATCACCAATATTTCCAGGATTAATTCTTACTTTATCTACTCCTGATTCTATTGCTTCTAATGCTATTTTATAATCAAAATGTATATCTGCTACAATTGGAATATGTATTTGCTTTTTTATTTCTTTTATTGCTTTTGCATCTTCAATGTCTAAAGCTGCTACTCTTATAATTTCACATCCTGCTTTTTCTAATTCTAATATTTGTTTTACTGTTGACTTTACATCTTTTGTCTTTGTATTACACATTGATTGTATTACTACTTTATTTTGTCCACCAATTTGTACATTTCCTACCATTATTTTTCTGGTTTCATTTCTGTTCATTTTTTAATTATTCCTCTCTTTATTTATTCCTTCTCAAATCTATGTAATAAATTTGCATAATGCAAAAAAAAGGAAAACATTGATATTTACAAATTTTCCTTAAATTCCTATTATTTAGAAGCTATATAATAGCCCACTCCTCTTTTGGTTATTAATATTTTTGGATTAGATGTATCTTTCTCTATTTTCTCTCTTATTCTTCTTACTGTTACATCAACTGTTCTTATATCTCCATAATATTCATATCCCCAAACTTTTTCAAGTAATGTTTCTCTAGTAACTACTTGACCTGGTTGTGAAGCCAAAAATTTTATAACCTCAAATTCTCTTACTGTTAAGTCTATTATTTCTCCTCTAATTTTTACTTCAAATTTATCCAAATCTAATTCCAAATCATTTACAATTATTTTATTTTCTTTCTTTTTAGAATACTCATTTTCCATTCTTTGCATAGAAATATTTTCTACTTTTCTTAAATTTGCTTTTACTCTAGCTATTAATTCCCTTACACTAAATGGTTTAGTAATGTAGTCATCAGCACCTAATTCTAGCCCTAATATTTTGTCTATTTCACTATCTTTAGCTGTCAACATTAAAATTGGTACATTATATGAGTTTTTTATTCTTTTGCATACTGATAAACCATCCATTTTTGGAAGCATTATATCTAAAAGAATCAAATCTGGATATTGTTCTAATGCTATATTTACTGCTGTTACTCCATCACTTGCTTCTATTGTATTATATCCTTCTTTTTTTAAATTATATACTAATATTTCTCTTATTGGTTGTTCATCATCAACAATTAAAATTGTTTTTTGATCTCTATCTAGTTCTTCTTCCACAAAAATTCCGCCTTTCTATCATTAGCTTTATTTTTATTCTTACTTATATTTATATCATAATTATTTTTTTTATACAAGTAATTTGGTAAAAATTTTAAAAATCTATGGTAACTATGGGTTACGATTCACAGCTATTACTAAATATTGTGATATATATTATATTCTAAAAAATGTTGATATATTAATATTTATTAAATTTTGAATGTGTGCTATAACACTTGAAAAATAAAAAACTTTAATATATAATAGATAAGAAATTATTAAGTTAGGAAGTATAAATAATGTTTCATGAAATCATTGGTAATGAGCAAATAAAAAAAGAATTAAAAGAAAGTATAAATAAAAACAAAATATTACATAGTTATATGTTTGTTGGAATCGAAGGAATTGGCAAACAACTTATAGCCAAAAAATTTGCACAAATGATATTATGCACAAATCAAGAAAAAAAAGGCTGTAACACTTGTAAATCATGTATCGAATTTAACACAAATAATAATCCAGATTATTTATACATAGAACCAGATGGAAAAAAAATAAAAATAGAGCAAATACGTTATTTACAAAAAAAGATGCAAGAAAAACCAATAATTTCAGATAAAAAAGTATATGTCATAAATGATGCAGATAAAATGACTACAGAAGCCCAAAATTGTTTATTAAAAACTTTGGAAGAACCTCCAGAATATGGCACAATAATATTAATAGGCAGTAATGAAAATGCTTTTTTAAATACTATTAAATCAAGATGTATGATAGTTTCTTTCAAGCCAATTGAAAATAACTTAATGGAAAAATACATGAAAGATAATTATGGTATAACTAATATTAGTCCTAATATGTTAGAAGCTTTTCAAGGAAGTATTGGGAAAGCATTAAAATTAAAAGAAAAAATAGATATATATGAACAAATAGAACTTATAATAAAAAATTTAGATAATAAAAATATCATAGATATTTTGCCACAATGTGAATATCTCTATAAATCTAAAGAAGAAATTACAGAAATACTTGAATATATAAATGTAATATTATTAAGGTTAACTAAGGAAAAAGTTAAATATGCAAATTGTATCAATATAGTAGAAAATACTAAAAAAAGATTGAAACAAAATGCAAATTATGATATGTGTATAGATAATATGATATTTAATATGTGGGAGGAAGTAAATTGAAAAACATTATAGGAGTAAGGTTTAAGAAATTAGGAAAAATATATTTTTTCAATCCAAAAAGATTACGAGTAAAAAAAGGTGATAAAGTCATAGTAGAAACAGCACAAGGTGAAGAATTTGGAGAAGTTATGATACCAAATAGAAATGTTACAGAAGATAAAATTGTTGAGCCTTTAAAAAAAGTTCTTAGAATCGCAAATGGAAAAGATTATAAACGTTTTCATCAGTGTAGAGATTTAGAAAAAAAAGCATATGAAGTTTGCAAGAAAAAAATAAAAGAACATGGCTTACAAATGACACTAACAGATGTAGAAGTTAAATTTGATAATAGTAAAATATTATTTTACTTTACTGCTGATGGAAGAATTGATTTCAGAGAATTAGTAAAAGATTTAGCCGCAATATATAAAACAAGAATAGAACTAAGACAAATAGGTGTAAGAGATGAAGTTAAAAAAATTGGTGGAAACGGTGTATGTGGAAGAGAATTATGTTGTTGTACATTTTTAAATGATTTTGAAGCTGTTTCAATAAAAATGGCTAAAGAACAAAATATCTCATTAAATCCTTCAAAAATATCAGGAAATTGTGGAAGATTAATGTGTTGTTTAAAATATGAAAGTGAAGTATATGAAGAAAAACTAAAAAAATTGCCACATATAGGAGCTATTGTGAGAACTGAAGACGGTGAAGGAGAAATCGATTCCATAGAAACTCTTAAAGAAAAAATAAGAGTAAAAATAAAAAATGGTGATGATTATATTTATAGAAAATATGATGTTAAAGATATAGAAGTTATAAAAGATGAAGAAAAAGAAAGATTAGATGAAGAAGAAATCGAACATCAAAAAGAATTAGAGGAACTAGAAGAATTAGAAAAACTAGAAAAAAGAAATGATGAAATTGACGATTAATCAAAATCATAAATACAGAAATTTTGGAGGAGGTGAAATAAATGGCATATAAAATAACAGACAAATGTATATCATGTGGGGCTTGTGCTGCAGAATGTCCAGTTGGATGTATCTCACAAGGAGATGATAAATTTGTAATAGATCAATCAGCTTGTATAAGCTGTGGAACATGTGCAGGTGTATGTCCTGTATCAGCTCCAGAAGAAGAATAGCTTTACTTGTGTTATACTTAAACTAAAAAATATATTTTTTAGTTTAATACTTTTGGTAATCGATGATTAATTTATTGTCATCGATTACTTTTTTATAGAACTTTTTCATTAATATAGAAAATAAAAATCAATTTTTTCTATACAATACAAAAATGACCACTTAAAAATATGTATAACTACATTTTTTAAGTGGCTCTTTTTTAATTAAAAGTAATTGAATCTTGAGAACCTAAAGTAACCTGTTTTGACGAACTATATATTTGACCTCCAGTACTAGGATCTGTAATAGTAACTGTTATCTTTAGTGATTCTCCATCTTTTCCTGATAATGTTATTGAAGTATTTTGATCATTACTACTTACAGTTCTTGTTTCATCATTAACTTTAACGTTAACATTTTTTCCTGTCTTTCCACCAGATGTGGCGTTATTTTCTGTTTGCTCTGTAAAATATCTTTCTGTAAGTGCTTTTACACTTATATTAACTGTTATTTCTTTAGTTTCAGCTACTCTGTTTACTGTTAAAGTAACTGTTGTACCTTCATCAACTGTTGTGCCTCCTGTAATACTTTGTTTTGTAACTTTTCCATTATCATTTGTAGCTTCTACATAATTAACTACTACTTTTAATCCTTGACTTTCCAAAGTAGATTTTGCATTTGATTCTGTTTGACCTACTACATTTTCTACTGTTACTTTTTTTATTCCAGTTCCAGTACTTACATGTATCTTTATTGTATCTCCTGCATATGCTTCTGTATCTGCATCCACATCTTGGGAAATTACATATCCTTCTTCTACTGTTCTACTTGTTTCTTCTACTACTTCCGCTTTTAAATTAGCTTCTTCCAATGCTTCTATTGCCTCTTCTCTAGTCATTCCAACAACTTTAGGAACTGTAGTTTTCTCTTGTCCCTTACTAATTACTACATTTACAGTACTTCCTTCTTTTACATTATAATTTTCTATATATGCAGGATCTTGGGAAATAACATATCCTTCTGGAACTTCCTTGTTATACTCTTCACTTGATACCTCAAATACTAATTTTGCATCTTCTATAGTCTTTTGTGCCTCATCTTTCGACATACCTACTACATCTGGTAATTGTACTTCTGCTGGATTGGTTATATTTAAAAATGCTAAAGTTCCTCCTAAACTTACTGCAAATAATAATATTAAACCAATAAATGCACTTAATACTTTATGATTTTTTATAAATCTTTTTAATTTATTATCTTTTTTCCCTTTTTTGTTTTTTTGGTCATCATTTGGTTCTATATTCCCATATAAATCTGTATTAATTTTTTGCGTTTTAGCAGTTTCATCATAGTCTCTGTCATCTACAAAATCGCCATTCGGATCTTTTAACGCTTTCCTTAAATCTGCCAACATATCTGTTGCTGTTTGATACCTTAAAGTTGTATCCTTTTTTAAAGCCTTCATAATAATTTTATTTACAGCTACTGGTAAATTAGGATTTAATTCTATCGGCTCTTCTGGTTCTTCCTGCATATGTTTTAAAGCTACTGATACTGGTGTATCTGCATCAAAAGGAACTCTTCCTGTTATCATTTCATACATTACTACACCTAAAGAATACAAATCTGATTTTGCATCTGTAAATCCACCTCTCGCATGTTCTGGAGAAAAATAATGTACTGAACCTATTGTTGTTCCAAAAGCTGTTATTGTAGAATTTGAAACTGCTTTAGCTATTCCAAAATCTGTAACTTTTGCAATTCCATCTTCTGTTATTATTATGTTATGTGGTTTTATATCTCTATGTATAATATTATTTTTATGTGCCATTTCCAATGCTGAAGCAATTTGTATTGCCACATTTACTGACCATTTCCATGGAAGTGGTCCTCTTTCTTCTACTATAATTTCTTTTAAAGTCTTTCCCCTTATTAATTCCATTACTATATAATATAGATTATCTTCTGAACCAACATCATAAATAGATACTATATTAGGGTGTGTTAATCTAGCTGCTGATTGAGCTTCTATCTCAAATCTTTTTATAAATTCTTCATCTGTTGTAAATTCATCTTTTAAAACTTTTACTGCTACATCTCTTTTTAAAATTTTATCTTCTGCTTTATATACTGTAGCCATTCCCCCATTACCGACCTTTTCGATAATCTCATACCTATTTCCTAATAATTTCCCTTCTAAAATCATATTTATCTCTCCTTAATATGTTTAATATGTGAATCGCTTAAGAGTATTATATATTTTTTATTACAATAACTGTAATATTATCATATCCACCATTATCATTTGCTAATTTAACTAATTCTTTAGGAGCTTGTTCTATATCTTTTTTAGCCCATTTAAACATATCCTCTTGTGAAACCAAATTAGTTAAACCATCTGAGTTAATAATTATAATATCATCTTTCAAAAAACCTTTTACCATTACATCCGGTTCTACAAAAGCATTACATCCTAGAGCTTTCATTAGCATATTTTTTTGTGGATGGTGAGCAGCTTGCTCTTGTGTAATTGTTCCATCTTTTACTAATTTTTGAACATAACTATGGTCTTGTGTCAATTTTCTCATAAAGTCTTTTCTTATTCTATATATTCTACTATCTCCAACATGACCTATAAAGGCTCTATTATTATATATTAAACAAATCTCTAAAGTAGTCCCCATTCCTTCTAATTCTGGATCTTCTTTTGACTTTTCATACACAACCATATTTGCATATTCCATACTACTTCCAACAAGTTGAATTATACTTTCTTTATCCTTAGGTATCTCTTTAAAATTATTTTCTATATAACTTTTTGCTGATTGAATAGCAAGTTTACTTGCTATTTCTCCACCTTTGTATCCTCCCATACCATCTGCTAGCATATATAGTTGAACATCATCTAAAGAATTTGAAATATAATAATAATCTTGATTAATATCTCTTACTTTGCCTATATCAGATTTAGCATAAGCCTTTATCATGTTTTCACCTCGTTTTCTGTCTTTTTCATAAAAATTTACTTGTATAATTTATATCATAACTTTAATCTTTTTGCAATTACTTTAACAAAATTTGTTCATTAGGGACGTGCCAAATTGGACATTTTTTGTTCAAAAGGGACAGACCTAAAGAAACTTTTGTATATAAATTTTCTTTAGATCTGTCCCTTTTGTTACATTTTGAAACAATTTTGTATATTCCTAATTTTTCAATTCCTCTAAAAACATTTGATTTAACATTTGTGGATTAGCTTTTCCTCTTGTTTCTTTCATAGCTTGTCCTACTAAAAATCCTAAAGCTTTTTCTTTTCCACCTTTATAATCTGCTACTGATTTTGGATTTGCTTCTAACACTTTTAGAACTACTTCTTTTATAGCTCCTTCATCAGAAATTTGTACCCATCCTTTTTCATCTATAATATCTTCTGGATCTCTTGGATGTTCAAACATTTCTACTAATACTTTTTTTGCAATACTTGAGCTAATAGTTCCTTTATCAATTAAAATAATTAATTTTCCTAATTGCTTACTGTCAAATGGAATTTCTATTGGTTCCATTTCTGTTTCATTTAAAATTCTTGATATATCAGATATAATCCAGTTATTAACTGCTTTTGGATTATTACATACTTTGATAGCTCCTTCAAATAAATCTGATAGGTATTTTGATGCTGTAATAATTTTTGCATCTTTTTCTGATAATCCATATTCTTTTAAATATCTTTCTTTTCTACTTTCTGGTAATTCTGGTAATTCTTTTCTAATATTTTCGATATATTCTTCAGAAAGTTTTATTGCAACTAAATCTGGGTCTGGGAAGTATCTATAATCTTGTGCATCTTCTTTATCTCTCATTGGAAATGTCTTTCCTGACACATCATCCCATCTTAATGTTTCTTGCTCTACTTCTCCCCCCTCTTCAATTACATCTATTTGTCTGTCTACTTCATATTCGATAGCTCTTGTAATACTTCTAAATGAATTCATATTTTTCATTTCTGTACGTGTACCTAATTTTGCATCACCTTTTTTTCTAACAGATACATTGACATCTGCTCTAAATGATCCTTCTTGCATTTTACAGTCAGATACTTCAATATATTCTAATATAGACTTTAATTTTCTTAAATATTCTTCTACTTCTTCACTACTTCTTAAATCTGGTTCTGAAACAATTTCAATTAAAGGTACTCCTGCTCTATTTAAATCAACTAAACTTCCACCTGCAAATTCATCATGATTTAATTTTCCGGCATCTTCTTCTATATGAATTCTTGTTAATCTTATTTTTTTCTTTCCATCTTTTGTATCAATTTCTACATAACCATGCTCACATAAAGGTTTATCAAATTGTGATATTTGATATGCTTTAGGTAAATCTGGGTAAAAATAATTTTTTCTATCATTTTTACTATTTCGTGATATTTCACAATTTGTTGCCAATCCTGCTTTTACGGCATATTCTACTACTTTTTCATTTAATACTGGTAATGTTCCCGGCATTCCCATACAAATTGGACAAGTTTGTGTATTAGGAGCTGCTCCAAATTTTGTTGGACATGAACAAAATATTTTTGTTTTTGTAGAAAGCTCTGCATGCACTTCTAGTCCCATAACTACTTCATAATCTTCTCTAGACATCTATTTTCCTCCTTCTTATATTCGTGAATACTGCAAAGCAGTCTTCACGTCTGTGCATCGAAATCTTTGATTTCTCTAACGCACGCTTTTCTTATTTCTTAAATTCTGGTTTGTATTTTTCTCTAAATTTAAATGCTTGTTCATAAGTATATGCTGCATTTAATATAGTTTCCTCACAGAATTTATTTCCAATTAATTGCATTCCAATTGGCATTCCTTGTTTATCTACTCCACAAGGTATAGATATTCCTGGAAGTCCTGCTATATTTACAGATACTGTACAAATATCTGCTAAATACATTTCTA
>CALYAB010000045.1 GCA_944393395.1 uncultured Clostridia bacterium | reverse complement strand
CGTGACATAAAAACTCATAGATTAGAACTATGGCTTATCCAACCAATAAACAATTAAAAACGAAACTGTGGCAGTAAACTCCTTGGAATAGTCAAAGCTATAAAAAGTATAAAAAGTCCACAGTTATCACACATAGATTATATTAAATATTTTAAGATAAATAAAGAAAGGAGTCGTATGGTTATTTAAGTTATTAAATATATCATACAAGAAAAAATTATGACAAATGGCGAAAGAATAAAGTATTTAAGAGAAAAAAATGGATTTACTCAAAAAGATATTGCAACAAGATTAGGAGTAGAACCTGCAGCAATATCAAAATATGAATTAGATATGAGAGAGCCAAATATAGAAGCAATAAAAAAGCTAGCCACAATTTTTAATGTTTCAATAGATTATTTACTTGGAAGAACACCAGATGTTTTTGTAGATGAAACAGATAGAGATACACTTGATATATCTGCTATTAAAGATAAATACAACTTTACAAAAAAGAGAATGGATAAAGTAAAAGAAATCTATAAAAATGATACTACACTAAGCACAGCAATAAACGAATTATGTTGTGGTGTAGGAAAAACTACTTTTGGAGAAACTATAACAAATACAAATATTTCAATGTTAGAAATAGATAATATATTTAATGATTTTGTAAAGAGCAATGATCCTAAACCACAAATTATGATGAAAGTTAAAGATTTAGAAAATAGTATTATAATTGTTGAAATTGATTCTTTTGATGATGAAGAAATGCCACTTGATGCAACAGATAGAATTGCTTTATATACTACAAAATTATCACAAAAATATAATGTGCTTGGTTTAGTAATGACAATTGATAAAGATGAAAATTGCAAAATTATAGATGCTATATATCAAAAAAATAAAGATACCTATTATACACAATTACATTTGCCTAGAACAGTATTAACTGCTGGAGAGTATATTGATATAATGAGTAGATTATAAGAAAGAGGAAATGTTTATGAAAATTTTAGAATTTGTTTTAAATAATAAAGATTATTTAGAAGATTTAATTACAAGAAGTACTTATCATTCAAATGCTATTGAGGGAAGTACCCTTACTTATGCTGAAACTTATGCTATTCTTTATAACGACAATAGCTTTAAAATCGAAGGAAAAGAGCCGAGGGAAATATATGAAGCTATTAATCATAAAAAAGCACTAGAATTAGTTTTTAAGAATTTACAAAATAATGAAGAATTTGATGAAAGATTTATCAAAAGATTGAATGAAACAATAAATAGAGATATTAAAGATACTGAAGGTTATAGAACTGTACAAGTATTTATTCAAGGTAGCGAACATATTCCACCAGAACCTGAAAAAGTTCCAATTTTAATGATGTATTATATATATAATTATAATCATGATGAACAAGATATTTTTATTAAAATTGCTAAATATCATATTGATTTTGAGAAAATACATCCTTTTGAAGATGGAAATGGAAGAACAGGTAGATTGCTTATAAATTATGAATTACTAAGGAATGATTTATCACCTGTTGTTATTGCAAAAGAGGATAGGGTAAAATATTTTGAATTTTTAAGAAATAATGATAGTAAGGGTTTAGCTGAATGGCTAAAAGAATTATCTACTAAAGAAGAGGAAAGAATGGAGAAGTTTGGATTGAATCAATAATATCTAAAAATATCTCATAATATTTCACAGTTGCATTATAATCTTTCTAATTTTAATTTCATACGCATTATAATTGCATTAAAAAATATCAAGTTTTCGTTGATTTCAATATACTTACAAAACATTATAAGTTTTAAAAACATTTTTAAAATAATTTTTGTAATATATTTTAATTAAAAAACTTGACATTTTAAAACTTTTTATTTGCATAATGCAGGAAACATTATTAGGTAACTATTTTTTATAGACAAGATAAAATTATTATCTTGTCTGTATATTATAATATATTTGGATTTTAAAAGAAAGTTTATTATACTTATAATTTTATAAATTTTGGAACGTAGTTTCGTTTCAATGAAAGGTATATAAAAACGTCTTAACAAAAATAATAGTTTATGATAAAAATATAAAAAATATTTTCTATGAAAGTTTTATGGAGTATGATAGTTCGATAACTTATTGTAGTAATGAAAACTGTAGTAAGAAAGAATCTTGTTTAAGATATACTAAAAAAATATATTATATGGGCAAACTTATTTGTCTTTGACAGGAAAGCAATGTGAAAAGGATAAATGTTATATCAATAAAGATGAATATTATTGATGAAGTACCAAATGATGATTTAGAAAAGAAAATGTTATTTCAAAGTTGTACTTTATTGTTAGATATATCTGAAAAGTATAATTTATATAAAAAATTACAAGAAAAGATAAGTATATTAAAAACTAACTATATTCTACTTCAAAATATTCGTCATTATTAGTGGATATTTATTAATCGAATTATAATTTTTAACATTCTTAATCTTATTATATTATAATTACATTAAAATTTTGTATCTAGAAATTAATTATAAAGTAAGGAGAACGTATTGATGTTTATAGGAGAAAAATTTTCGTTGCCTGATATTTTATTACGATATGGAATTAAAAATTTTTTGAAATTTAGTTGTAGATTGCCATATCAATTACTAACAAATATAGACGTATTTGATATTAATGTAAATATGCAATTATCGGAAAATATAAAATTAGAAAACCAAAAAATCATATATGCAATAACCGAAGAACTTATAGAACATCAAGCCATTCCATCTAAAGGTTCTCTATGGGGGTGTAATCCATTTTCAAATGATTATTCTTTCTTTATAACAAATATTGATATAATAGTTGAAATCGATGAAAAATATGATGAAATTATTGATTTGATTTTTAAGGAAGTAAGAAATATAGAATTAACTACAATATTTCAATCAGCACTAGAAATATTTGCTAGTAAATATAATGAAGCAATGTCTGGTAAAGATATTTTTAACCCAATTGCAAGGGAGTGTGGAGCAAATATATGTGGTTATTATAAAAGAAATAAAATGAATGGAAAATATGAAAGTAAAAATTTTATTTTGATAGCTAATTATGATGATGCAATACCAAATGACTGTGAGGTAGAAAATTTAAAAGATATAATAAATGAGCCATACAAGACTTGGAAATATTTTTATAATAAAGCAATTTATTCATTTTTTAAAAGTAAAAACTTGGATTGTGTATTGTATGGAGCAATTTCGTTGGAATCTTATTTGAATTATTTAATTGAAAAAAATAGTCTAGAAAAAAAATTTAATGTTTTTAAAGAAGAAAAAGAGAAAGATGGAAAAGTAATAGGTTTTTTTGCTACAACTAAATTTTTAAAAAATGAAAATATTATTTCTAATAAAATCGAGGCAGAAATAAATTCAGTATACGGAAAAATATCAAAATATAGAAATGATATAGTACACGGAAAAATTCAGACTCCTTTATTAGGTAGAGAAATTGCGCTACAAACAAAAAATGGACTTCAAAAAATATATAATAAAATAGAAAAAAATAATAATTCAATCAAGGTATCCGAAACATTTGAAACAATAGCAATCAAAGTAGAAAAAGAAAAGAATTTTTTGTTGGAACATAATAAATTAAATAATTTAGAAAATATTAATTCATTTATTAATAATAATCAATTTAAAGAGGTTTGCTTACTATTAAGGGGTAAACATTTTATGGAAGTTGGTGATTATAAAGAAGCCATATCTGATTATTCTGAATGTATAAATTCTGAATATCAATTAGAAACGTCATTACATAATAGAGCAAATGCATATATAAAATCTGGAGAATTTGAAAAGGCTATAGAGGATATGGATACATTAGAATCTTTATTGGGAGAAAAAAAGATAGAGTGCATTTATATCAATCGAGGTATAGCATTATTTTATATGAAAAATTATGAAGAAGCAATGAAACAATTTGATTCTGCTATCGAATTAAATAATTCAATTATAGCATATCGCTTTAAAGCAATGATTTTCCTAGAACTAAACGAATTAGAAGATGCAACAAAACAAATAAATCTTGCAATAAGTAAAGAACCCTCTTTTGAAAATTACATTTTGAAAATCCAAATTTTATTACAGAATGAAGAAATTTTAGAAGCAGAGGAATGTTTAAATAAAATCACATCGAATTGTAAGTTTATCAATGAAATAGACAATCATATAATAGCAAAATTTTATAATATAATAGGAGTATATTACTATAATATAAAAAAAGAATATGACCATTCAATAGAATTATTTTCAAAAGCAATAAATTATAATAAAGAAGAGAAAGAATATTACAAAAATAGAAGTATGGCTTACAAAATAATAGGAGATGACATTAATTATTTTGCTGATATTTCAAAAATTAAAAAATTAGATTAATTATATGAATAGTTAATATTAATATTTAAGCATATTATTTGCTTGCATTATAATTGCATTAAAATTTTTAAAATAGTTACAAAAATGCAGATAAACATATGTTTTGATGAAATGAGAGTCATTTCGCCTTGACCAATTCTAAAGAAATTACTCAAAAAGGGTAATTTCTTTTTTTGCCTCAAAATAGCCACTTTCAGCTATATATCAGTTTTAGAAATTATTTATGAAAATGGATAATTTTAGTTACTGTAGTAATGAAAAATGTAGTAAAAAATCGATTTCACAGTATTTAAAGACATTTCATAATATCTAAGAATTGGCAAGTAGAATATTAATCAAATTCTACTTGCCAATTTTCATCTTCAACAGCTTTAAAACACATAGCAATTTGTTCCTTGTTATTTTTTTCTTCTGCTAATAAAGGCAAATTATCTATTGAAAAATAATCTATTTCTGTTGTTTCTATATTTTTTTCAAATTTTCCATCTATAATATCACATAGAACAAATATTTTACATACACCATAAGCATATATAGGTTTGTTATGTTTATTTCTGTCTTGAATAGCAATTATCTTTTTAGCCAAAACATTTAAACCTGTTTCTTCTTTTACTTCTTTAATGGTATTAGATTTAACAGATTCCAATACATCAACCCAACCTCCGGGTAGAGACCAAGTTCCATTATTTTCATGCACTAATAAGATTTTATTGTCTTTAAATATTACTGCTCTAGTATCTAATTTAGGTGTCTGATAACCAGTTTCATTACAGAAAAGGTCTTTTATTTTATCAATGAAGAGATCTGTTTTCATATTTAACATTTCAGCTGATATATCTCGTAATCTTTCATATCTTTCTATGTCATATACATTGTTTGCATATGTTAACCCATTTTGGGCTAAACTTTGTATTTCTATTGCTAATTTCAACCATTTATCCATCAATTATACCCTTTCATTAATATATATTCATATATTTCTTTCCAATTATTAACTTTATTAAGATTCACAGTCTTATTTAAATTGATTTTATTATTAAATAATAAGGTCTGTATTCCCGAATTACTAACTTTTTGGCAATGTTCTATCGAATCATCAATAAACAAATCAATCTGTTCATCTATACATACTTGCACTTTATTAAATGTACAAAATAATTTATCCGGATAGATTTTATTTTTTCTTAATTGTTCGAGAGTGGTTTTGTATGGATCTGTATATAAATTTTTATCTCTAGCAGTAATAATAAATATAGTATTTCCTAAATCTTTTATTTTTTTTATATAGCTAGAAGCGTTTGGCTTAATTGGTGTATCAAGTATGACTTCATCATAATATTTTTTAGCAAAATTAATTTCATCTTTTTTCCATTTTTCTGGTAAATTGCTATAAGAAATATTATTATTTTTTAAATATTCTATATCTACATCAAAATACTCAGCTATATATGGCATTAGATAGTCAAATGTATCTGTAATAGTATCATCTATATCTATTCCAATATTCATGTTAAACCTCTCTTTAAAATCATTATCTAGTTCATCTTTTACTTGTATTTGTTTATACACATATATAATTACATATTTTTAAATTTTCTCATATATATCATATTTAGTTTAATATAGTATAAGTAGATAGAAAATCCTAGAGAACTGTGATCAACCATAAAGAAAAAATTAGTTCCCATTTTTCTTTAAAACTACAATATGTTCATTCACCATTGTAGAAACAGTTTTTCCAGCTTGATTTGTTGGCGAATTTTTTGAAGGTAATACTTTATTTAATATATTCCTATCAATAGTACACAAATATGTCATGCCATATTCTTTCGCAATTTCTCTAATTATAATATCTGTTTTTAAATTTTCATCTCGTACAGTTCTATTCCCAACAACCCAAAATTGATATCCATCCATTTTCATTTTCTTAGATAGTGTTTCAATAACTTTTTCTAAATCATAATAAAAACTATATACGTCATAAGCTCGTTTTTCATCTGTTTCTTTTATTTTATGAAAACTATTATGAAAGGTATTACTATGGATGATATTATCTGGTTGATTTTTAAGTTTTATGCCACCCATCAAATTTTTATCAATTGCTCTTATATTTTCTTCAGATAGATTTTCTAAATTCAACCATTGTAAAGATAGTCTACTAAATTCACCATATGCAACTGTGGTTTTACTATCACCATAGGGTGGAGAAGTAATAATTAAATCAATAGAATTATCAGGTATATCTTCTAATTCCTTAGCATTGTTATTTACTATTTTTACATGAGGTAAATTTGCTAAATTTAAATTTTCTATGAATTCTTTTTCTTTTTGTATACATTTTTCTACTTGTGCGAAAAATGTATTTTTAACATCAGGATTAAAACTTAGAATTTTGTCTGCTTGCATTCTATACATTTTAAATTCACCATTTCGTTTATTAGAGACTAATCGTATGGTTTCACTAAAGGCAATTAAATAAAAATCCTTAATATCTTTATCATCAATTGTGTTGATGACATTTTTTATTAGTTGCAATTCAAAAATAACTCTTGGTTTAAACCAAAAACCTAAATTATAAAAGTTAGGAGTTCTTAAATTAAGAGAATTTTTCTGAAAAAATTCTTCTAAGTATTGTGGAGCATTATTACCCCAACCGGTTTTGGCTGTTATGTCTAATTCTTTTTTATTTATCATATAGTCATCAATTATAGTTATGAATTTTTTATATTTTTTATATAGTCGATCTATATTTTGTGCTATATTTTTAAAAGTTTCTTGTAATAGATCTATATCTAAAATAGTGGTTTTTACTTTTGAAACTAACCTAGCCAAAGGATTTAAATCATTTCCGTAAATTTCTGGAATATCTGCCAACATTGCTTCAACTAAAACAGTTCCAGAACCAGCAAAAGGGTCTAATAAAGAAGTGATTTCTTTATTAGACTTTACAATTTCAATTAAATTTCTACTTATTGGATATATCATCATAGCAGGATATGAGTGAATTCCATGAACCAATTCACTTGTATCAGAATCTTTAAAATCCCAATAATTTTGTGGCAATTGATTCAATATATCCAAAATTTTTTCATCAATTTTACTTATTTGGTTTATTTCTTCTCTTCTTATCATCGTATTTTCCTTATTTAATTTTTCTACTGTACAAATGGTATTATAATGTTATTCACCATAAATAAGCAGTACAATTAATATACTATAAGGAAAAAATTTTTTCAATGCTATTCTTCAATTATTGTTGCATATTTTAATAAAGTATCTAGTTTTATTCTAAAACCAGTTCCGTGGTCATGTGTTTTTCCGATGTTTTTTCCAGTATTATATACACCTATTCGGATATCTACAAAGATATCTCCGTTTTCAAGAGCATTTAAGAAATTTTCAAAAGTTAATCCTGTAATTAATTGAAGTTTATTATATAAAAAATAATTAACACTATTTTCTACTTTTTCATCAGCACCTATTACAGCAATAAACTTTAATTTTTTTATTAAAGCTTTTTCAAGATTTTCAAAAGACCAATAAGCATTTTCATAGATAATTTCTTGTGTTTCATGTTTTCTAACTTGAAGCACTAATCGTCTATTATCTTTATCAATTAATATTTTAAAATCATTTCCACTTACATGAGTATTAAAATGTTTGGTACTAACAGTAGTATGCAATATTTTTTTACCATCATATTCTTTAGAAAAATTACCAAAATTTTCTCTTAGAAAACTATTTACTTTTTTTGGATAATCAGGGCTTTTAGTAAACAGTGTTATCATTGACGAAGAAGCATTTCGTTGAGATTTAATTTCTATATTTTTAAAGTCTGGTAATGCCAAATTATCTTCTTTCTTATGTATTAAATCTTCAAAAGTCTTACCAATTCCAGTATTTCCCTTTCTGTGAGATGGTATCCATCCCATTTTTTTTACTTGTTCATATAATTCTTTAAATTCTTCGCAATTTTTGTTCATATTATTCTTTCTCCTTTCTTATTAAACTTAAAAATTCTTTCCATTCTTCATCTGTTAGTTCTGTATTTGTTAGTATCATATAGTTTTCTTTGCTGGGTAAAAAATTCTTAACATCCATATGAAATGCTTGGGCAATTAAAAAAATATGTTTTAAATTAAAATGTTTGGAGGTTGGAGTATAAAGAGCTTGTCGGAAAAATGATACAGATACACCAGTATTTTCTGATAATGTTTCTATATTCATATCTGTTTTCATTTTTAAGTAATAATTTACCAATTCACTAACAAATGAATTAAAATCCATTAAATATGTTCTCATTATCATACCTCCTTTTGTGATATTATATAATTTATTACACATTTTATATAATATACCTATAGGTGATAAAAATCAATAAATATAAAAACTATTTCAAATTTGAAATAGTTTGCTTTCTTATATTTATGTAATAACTGCGAAACAATTTTACACAAGCACAGAATCTATTTTTTTATTTTTAAAAATTTATTTTTTATTTGTATATCAGTGTTAAAAAAGATAATATAAAAAATAAAACATATTATGCTAATAATAGAAAGTATTTTAGACAGTTGCATAATGGTAGTACCAGTATAATGAATAGCAATATCCGATTGTTCAGTTTTATTTAAAGAAATTGCTAATAATCCATTTGGACTTTGGAAAGAATCAATTTCCACTCCATTTAAAGTTACAGTATATCCCGGATAATATGTATATGGAAACTCGAAAATAGTATTATCTTCCAAAGCTTCTATTTTACAATTTAGTGATTGCCTAGATTTTTTTAGTTCATCGATTTTTCCAACACCATTTAATATATATACACAGTTTTCTCTATGTAAAATATAATTTCTATTATTATTAAAGTTTACAGGTAAATATTCACTTCTTCCCATACCAGCAATAACATCATTTTTATTTTCAGTAAGCACACCAATTGACCATTTATC
The DNA here is from genome assembly GCA_944393395.1 of uncultured Clostridia bacterium. Taxonomy (GTDB): domain Bacteria; phylum Bacillota; class Clostridia; order TANB77; family CAG-508; genus CAG-269. Next base: position 4,511 of record CALYAB010000045.1, on the reverse strand, counting down.
AATATCAACAATTTCTGTATCTGTAGGAAGAAATCCTTTTAAAAGGATAGTACATATAACACAAATTGTAGAAAAGAATATAACATCTTTTATATTGAAATTTTTTATAAGTATTTCAATGTTTAATGCACAAATAATGGCAAAAAAGAAATTAGCAAATACAAGCATTCTCCATGGAAATTGAAGAATTTCAAAAATATTTCCGAATAAATTCCATGGAAAATATTTTGTACACATGAATAAGCACAGAAGTCCTAGGCATAAAAACAAAATATATTCTTTTTTATAAGTTGATTGAATAGCTCTTTTTATTGCAAAGATGGATAAGCATATGATCACAATAATTGGTAAGCCAATTTCAAATACATGTGTAGCATTTTTTTGTGTAAAAAATAGGTCCTTTAGGTCTAAAGCACTTTCTTTAAAAGAATCAGATGTTGCCATAGCATCTTCTTGATATACTTGATATTCTCCAGATAATTTTGTTTGTAGCATAGGAATCCAAAAGAAAGCAGTTATGCAAGTAATGAATACAATATTTAAAAATAATTTTTTTAATACATTTTTGTCTTTCAATTTTGATAAATTTGTGCATAAATAGATAAAAGCCATAATTGCAGTAAGAAAGGTCATTAGATTATGTGTAAGCAATAAGCCCACTGCACCTAAACTTAAAAGCCAATCTCCTTTTTCTTTTTGAAATAATTTATATAATCCTAAAAACACTAAAGGAATGAAAATATAGCTTAAAAATTCTCCAATAGCGTTTCTAATATACATATCTGTCAAATGATATGGCATTGTGACATAGAAAATTGATGAAAGTATGCCAGTTACTTTGTTATTTGTTAACTTACTAACAAATGTATACATAGCGATACCGAGAAAGTAGAAGTCCTATAAATAGGATAAGTTTATATCCTCCTATAAATGTAGTTGTTATAATTTTACCCAACATAATCATAATGCTAGATAAAGGACCATAAAACAAATCCCAACTATAGCCGAATCCATTAGCTAGATTAGAAAGTACAGTTGCTTGCTCATGATTTTGAATAGATAAATAGGTAGAATATGCTCTTGCAATATGTTGAATTCCATCATCATAATACACATTCAAATCTTTCCATAATAAAGGAATACATAAGATTAAACAGACAACAAATAGTATAGAAATATATTTTGCATTTTTAAATTTATTTTTCATAGTAACCGCATTTCCTCCATTTTTATAGGAAGTTATTAACCAATTTATTTATATAAAAGAATGATTTTAACAAGGTTAAGCTTCTTATTTTATATAAGAGTATACTACCATATAAGAATACAATTTTCAATTTTTTAATAGAAAATAAAGGAGATTATATTGCTAATGATTGTATTGATTTTTACAATTGTGCTAAATAAAAATCCATTTTGCAGATGGATTTTTATTCGTAATCTTCAATATAAATTGCTTTAGCAAGATAAGGAGTGATTTCGTTAATATCATACCAACCAGAGCTTTTACTATCATTTTCTAAACCATTAGGGTTAGAAACATAAACCATTCCATTTCCGTCAGTAGCAAGAAGAACCATATAATGAGAAGCAGTTGTCCAACGATTATTATGAGGGGTATTCCAAACACAAACAATAATTGGTCTATTGGTAAGTAAATGTTCTTCAATAGAAGTATTAGATAGATGTTCAGCATCATAATAAAAACCAGAATTTTTAATTCCAAAAGTAGAAGATAATTCACTTGAAAATTGCTCATAATCCATAACAGGATAATATTTTTTTCTTAAATCTTCCGGTGTATAATTTTGACGATATCCGCTTAAAATAATAGACAAAACGGTTATACCACAACCATTTTCAGCCATCGTATCTCCCCAATAGGTATTATTACTCCAAGAAGCATCTCCATTTTGTTTATATTCTAGATAGGTTTTTTTATGATTTTCTTCTGTTGTAAAAGTTGTAAAATAGCCATCTTTATGTTTTACTTTTTCTTGACCTATTCCAGAATAATGACGATTAGTATCTTGTTTGATAATGTCATATTCAGAATGATTTTCTAAAGAAGAAATTAAATTTGTATTTTTAACAGAAGTATTATGGGAGTTCAAATATAGATAAAGGATTATACATAATAAGAGTAAAGAGAGAAATAATCTTTTTTTATTTAAATGTTTATGCGTTTTTTTCTTCATTTTCATGACCTTCTTTCTAATTAAAAATGGGCATTTTCGAATTTCATATATATTTTATAAGATAAATGCAGTAAGAACTTTAAGAAAGGATTAATAAATTCTTAACTTTTTCTTACATTTCTAAAAAACAAATAAAAATAGGCAAATGTATGATATAATTGAGAAGAAAGAAAGGGATAAAAATGAATGTTTTAGTATTAGATGATGAAAAAGAAATTGCAGATTTAGTAGAATTGTATCTACAAAATGAAAATTATCATATATATAAATTTTATAAATCAGAAGAGGCAATCAATTGTATAGATACTAAGAGAATAGATGTTGCTATTTTAGATGTTATGATTGAAGGAAAAGATGGATTTGAAATCTGTAAATATATTCGTAAGAAAGGACTTAAATTTCCTGTGATTATGCTAACTGCTAAGATAGAAGACAATGATAAGATAAAAGGATTAACGTTAGGAGCAGATGATTATATTACTAAGCCCTTTAATCCGTTAGAATTAGTAGCAAGAGTAAAATCAGCATTAAGAAGATATACTTTGTACAATGGGGAAAATACATCAAATAATATAATAGAAATTAATGGATTAGTGATAGATAAGGATAAACACAAATGCTCACTATATGAAAAAGAAATCGATTTAACACCAATGGAATTTGAAATATTACTATATTTAGCAGAAAATAGAGGAAAGGTGATTCCCTCAGAAGAATTATTTGAAAAGGTATGGAAAGAAAAGTATTTAGATAGTAATAATACAGTTATGGTACATATTAGAAGGATAAGAGAAAAATTAAATGAAGATACCAAACATCCAAAGTTTATAAAAACGGTATGGGGAGTGGGATATAAAATTGAAAATGAATGATTTAACAAAAAGAAAAATTAGATTAAGTATATCTTTAATAGCAAATATAGTTGTTGCATATATTATTTCTATGATTGTATATTTTATAGTTGCTTTATTTTTTGAAAATGGAATATCTATTGCAATAGAGAGTTTAAACTATGAGGTATATTACTGGATTGTAAATAACAGAAATATTGTCGTATACATATATGTTGGCATTGTTATGGTTGTTGTTATTTATCGATTTATTTCAAAATATGTAAATGGTACGCAAGAAGTATATAATGCATTAGACTTAATTTTGAAAGAAGATAATGAAACCATTAAATTACCAAGTGAAATGAACCATTTTTCAGATAAAATCAATGAAATTAAATATAATTACATATTAACCAAAAAGAATGAAAGAGAAGCAGAACAAAAGAAAAATGATTTAATTGTGTATATGGCACATGATTTAAAAACACCATTAACTTCCATTATTGGATATTTAACATTATTAAAAGACGAAAAACAAATATCGAAAGAATTACAAGAAAAGTATATTAAAATTGCATTAGATAAAGCCTTAAGAGTAGAAGATTTAACCAATCAATTTTTTGATATTACAAGATATAATTTACAAAAAATGCCGATTAATAAGCAAGAGATGAATTTAGTATATTTATTAAAACAAGTGATAGATGAATGTTATCCAATGCTTGAAAAAAGAAATTTAAAATGTCATTTAGAATCTGTTGATAAAGTAATGTATGTCGGAGATGGAGATAAATTAGCAAGGGCATTTGATAACTTATTAAAAAATGCCATTAATTATAGTTATGAAAATACCACAATACAGATAAAATTAGAGGAAAAGGAAGGGAAAATATCGATTGTATTTAGAAATAAAGGAGATAAGATTCCACAATATAAATTGGATAAACTATTTGAAAAGTTTTATAGAGGAGATGATGCAAGAACTAGTAGTACAGGTGGAGCAGGGTTAGGACTTGCCATAACCAAACAAATTATAGAGTTGCATGAAGGAAAGATTTATGTTAAAAATGATGATGAATATATAGAATTCTTTATAGAGTTATAGATAGAAATAATTACCGTTCTAACAAAATTCAGTAACTTAGAATTTTATGGACGGTAATTTATTGCAAAAAGCAAAAAATATTTATAAAAAGTATTGACAAAATGAAGAAAAGCCAGTATAATTTATAAATGTCAAGAGTAATGCAGGTGTAGTTCAATGGTAGAACCTCAGCCTTCCAAGCTGATGACGTGGGTTCGATTCCCACTACCTGCTCCAAAAATCACTCCCACGAAATTTTACAATTATTTAAAACAAATGGATGTAGAATTTTATGGGAGTATTATTTTATAATTATTTGTCAAAATTATAATGTATAATTTTAATAAACATTCATATAATATTAATGTCAAAACTAGTTTGACAAGTTAAATATTG
>CALYAB010000044.1 GCA_944393395.1 uncultured Clostridia bacterium | reverse complement strand
AATGGAGAAATCGAAACAGTAAATTCTATTATTTCAAGATTATATGAGATGTGCTACTTAGTAAAAATTAATGATATTGATCATAGAATAAAAAAGAAAAACGTTAGTAATTGTGCTAACAATTGCTAACTAAAAAATGTTATTTTTTAAATATTTTCTAGAAAAAGTATAATTTATTTTTGTAAAAAAGTAAATAAAAATTTAAAAAAATTAGGACAGGTAGGTATAAAATTTTTTAATAAACTGTCCTAATTTTTGTTAAAATAAAACACAAAAATAAATAAAAAAATATCCCTCGGAGAGCAAAAAAGGTTTTAGGGCAATTTTGCCCTAAACAGAAAAAGGGTGTCAAGACACCACGCTGGCGAATATTGGGCAGTAAAAATGCCACACTATTCGGAACAAAAAAATTGCTCTTGAATTTCTGAAAATAGCTTTTACTATTTCAGAAATTGTAAATAATGAAATTAAGAAAAAATAGGTGAGGTATTATGGAAAATTTTATTTAAAAATTATTTAAATAAAAACTATGCATTAAATTAGTTGTAAATATTTAGAAATAAACATTGAGAAAAAAGTCGTTTTATGGTATAAAATATATATAGATTTTAGGAGGAAAAAATGGATAGTGCAATAAAAAGTATAATTGATAGAATGTGGAATAATTTTTGGGAAGGTGGAGTAACAAATCCATTGACAGTAATAGAACAAATAACTTACCTTTTATTCATAAAAGGATTAGATGATATAGAAATAGCACATGAAAAAAATGATGTTATGTTAGGAATAACAAGTAAAAGAATATTTGATAAAGGACATCAAAATTGTAGATGGAGTAAATTTAAAGATTATCCAGCAGAGAAAATGTTTAAGATAATGCAAGAAGAAGTATTTCCGTTTATTAAAAATTTAGGAAAAGATAAAGAATCTGCTTATGCAAAATATATGGAAGATGCAATATTTATAATACCAACGCCAATTATGTTACAAAAAGTTGTAACAGCAATGGACAAGTTAGAAATGAAAGATAAAGACACTAAAGGAGATGTATACGAATATTTGCTATCTAAATTAAATCAAGCAGGCGTAAATGGACAATTCAGAACACCAAGACATATTATAAAAATGATGGTAGAACTAATGAAACCAACACCAGAAGATATAATAGTAGACCCAGCATGTGGTACAGCGGGATTTTTAGTTGCAGCAGGAGAATATTTAAGAGAAAATAAAGGAGATTTATTTTTATCAGAGAATCTAAATGAACATTTTAACAATACAATGTTTTATGGATTTGATATGGATAGAACAATGCTTAGAATTGGAGCAATGAATTTAATGCAACATGGTATAGAAAATCCAAATATTGCATATAAAGATTCTCTATCAGAGGATAATGAAGATAATGGAAGATATACATTAGTTTTAGCAAATCCACCATTTAAAGGTTCAATAGATGCAGAAAGAACATCAAAAGATTTGCTTGCTATAACTAATAAAACTAAAAAAACAGAATTATTATTCTTAGCACTATTTTTAAGAATATTAAAAATAGGAGGAAGATGTGCTTCAATAGTTCCAGATGGTGTACTATTTGGCAGTTCAAAAGCACATAAAGCAATAAGAAAAGAAATTATAGAAAATCATAAATTAGAAGCAATAATATCAATGCCAAGTGGAGTATTCAAACCTTATGCAGGTGTATCAACTGCAATTATGATATTTGCTAAAACAACACAAGGTGGAACAGATAAAGTTTGGTTTTATGATATGACAGCAGATGGATTTAGTTTAGATGACCAAAGACAACCTGTAAAAGAAAATGATATTCCAGATATTATAAAACGATTTAACAATAGAGAATCAGAAGAAGAACAAAACAGAAAAAGAACAGAAAAGTCATTCTTTGTAACAAAAGAAGAAATAGTAGAAAATGATTATGATTTATCTATTAATAAATATAAAGAAATAGTTGTTGAAAAGAAAGAATATGAAAAGCCAGAAGTTATTTTAAAAAGAGTTATTGATATGGAAAATGAAATCCAACAAAAATTAAAAGAGTTGGAGGAAATGATGTGATGGAGAAAGTAAGATTGGGGGAAGTTTGTAAAATACAAGGAGGATATGCTTTTAAAAGTAATCAGTTTCAAAAAAATAATATTCCTATTATTAGGATAGGAAATATTCAAGAAAATAAAGTCTTAATTGATAATAATATATGCTATACTAAAGAATTTTTAAAAAATCATCCAGAATTTGAGATAAAGAATGGGGACTTATTAATTGCCATGTCAGGTGCTACTGTAGGTAAGGTTGGAATTTATTCATCAAAAGAAAGAGCATTATTAAATCAGCGTGTGGGAAAATTTGTTATTACAGATAAAATAGAAGGGAGGTATTTATATTTTTTATTGATTTCACCTTTATTTGAAAAATTTATATTAAATAATGCTTTTGGTTGTGCTCAACCGAATATAAGTAATAGGAAAATAGAAGAATTTGAATTTTATATATGTTCAATTGAAACACAAATTGAAATTGCTAATAAGTTAGAAAAAGTTCAAAAAATAATTGATTTAAGAAAGAAACAACTAGAAGAATTAGAAGAACTTATTAAATCTCAGTTTGTCGGAATGTTTGGCGATATAAAAAATGATGATTTTGATAATAGTCAAATAAAAGATTTAGTTGATACAAATATAATAAAAACAAAGAAAAAATTTAAAAAGAATGATGTTATAAAGTATATTGATATATCATCAATAAATAATATAAAAAATGAAATTATAGGATTTACAGAATATAAAATAGGAGAAGAACCTTCAAGAGCACAACAATGCTTAGTTAAAGGGGATATTCTTATATCAACAGTAAGACCGAACTTAAAGAATATTGCAGTAAACTACTATAATGATGAAAATATAATTGGAAGTAGCGGATTTTGTGTTTTAAGACCTAATAAGTGTGAACTGGAATATTTATTATCAGTTGTAAAATCAGAAAAATTTACTAATGATATGGTGGCGAAAACAACAGGGGCTAATTATCCTGCAATTCATTCTACAGATATTTTAAATTATGAAATTGCAGTACCACCAATAGAACTACAAAACCAATTTGCAGACATAGTCAAACAAATCGATAAACAGAAATTTGAAATAGAAAAAAGTCTAAAAGAAACAGAAGAATTACAAAAAAGTTTAATGTATAGATATTTTGGAGGATAAGAATGATTATAGATGAGAAATTAGAAAAAATCATGTTAGAAGATATAAAAAGATGTGATAATGCACAGAAAACAGCAGAAGGATCAAGTGAACTGTTTCAAATTTTAATATCAAAATACGATGGTATATTTGAAAATTTTAAAAATGAAATAAAAGTTACGGGAAAAGTATCAGTTGGAGGACCATTTAATTATAGACCAGAATTGAAAGCAATCAAAGAAAAATTAGAAATATTATTAGCAGTAAATGAAAGTAAAATGAAGGAAATGGATCCTACTTATGAATTTAAAAAACAATATGCGTCTGATTTAATAATTTTAGATAAATACATAACAGATTCTCGGAAATACAGAATTTTCTGAAGAAGAAAAATTAGAGTTTTATAAAAATATAACCTCAAAATACAATAAATATGTGCCAAATTTTTCTGATGGTTTATATGGATACTACAAAGAAAATAATTTTTTTGATGATGTAAGTGGAGATTCCCTATGCCAGAATTTAAAAAACATTCGAGAAAAGATGAATACATATAAGAATTTGAATTTCCCAAATTTAATTAAAGAAAATAAAACTAATCCTATGCTACAAATAAATAATAATAATATAATGGAAGTCAATTTAACATTTGAACAATTAAAAAATAGAGTAGAGAATATCACATCAGTTAATGACAAAGAAATTGACGAAATACTTGATAAAATTAATGAAATAGAAAAAATTTGTAAGTCAAACGATAGAAAAACAAAAAAATGGGAAAAAATAAAGACAATATTAGTATGGATTATGGATAAAGGAATTGATGTTGCAATTCAAGTTATACCAACTGTAATAAATAGTTTAAAATAAGTTAGGAGTAAAATATGTCAAATTTTGATTTTTTAAAACAAAGTAAAATATTTAATAATTTTTCAGAAGCATGCTGTGAAGCAGAAAATGGAATAGGATTAAATACAGTAACATGTAGCATATTAAGTAGAAGAGCACTAGAATTAGCAGTAAAATGGTTATATGCAAATGATAATGACTTAAGAATACCATACAATGATAATTTATCAGCATTAGTGCATGATATAACATTTAAAAACATAATAGATGAAAAATTATTAAAACAAATTGAATATGTTATAAAATTAGGAAATTTTGCAGTACATAATAATAAAAAAATATCAAGAGAAGAAGCAATACTTTCTTTAAGATATTTATATAATTTTACTTGTTGGATAGCATATTGTTATTCGGATAATTTTGAAGAAAAAGAATTTGACGAAAATATTTTGCCTAAACAAACTGTAAATGTATTAGCAGTAAAAGAAAGAGAAACTTTATATCAAGAATTAGAAGCAAAGGACAAAAAATTAGAAGAAACAAGAAAAGAAAATGAAGCATTAAGAGAGAAACTAACTAAAACAAGAGAAAATAAAAAGCAGAATTATGCATTTAAAGTTAAAGATATATCTGAATATGAAACAAGAAAGAAATATATTGATTTGGAATTAAAGTTAGCAGGATGGGATTTTGAAACTAACATACAAGAAGAATTAAAATTACAAGGTATGCCTAATAATCAAAATGTAGGATATGCAGATTATGTATTATTTGGCAAAAATGGTTTGCCTCTTGCAGTTGTTGAAGCAAAGAGAACAAGTGTAGATCCAAAAGTTGGACAAAATCAAGCCAAATTATATGCAGATTGTATTGAGCAAGAATATCATCAAAGACCAGTAATATATTACACAAACGGTTTTGAAATATATATGTGGGATGATGTAAATTATCCTCCAAGAAAGGTAGCAGGATTCTACACACAAGATGAATTACAGTTATTAATAAATAGAAGAAGTAGTAAACAAAGTTTAGAGCATATATTTGTGGATGATAAAATAACAAATAGAGAATATCAGTTAGAAGCAATAAAAAGTGTTTGTGAAGCTTTTGAAGAAGGGCATAGAAAAGCATTATTAGTAATGGCAACAGGTACAGGAAAAACAAGAACAGCTATATCAATAGTTGATGTACTATCTGATAAAGAATGGGTTAAAAATGTATTATTTTTAGCTGATAGAACAGTTTTAGTAAAACAAGCAAAAAATAATTTTGTGAAATTATTGCCTAATATGTCTTGCTGTAATTTATTGAGTACAGTAGATAATCCAGAAGACTCAAGAATTGTATTTTCAACATACCAAACTATGATTAATGCAATAGATAGTACAAAAAGTAAAACAGGAAACAAATTATTTACTCCAGGACATTTTGATTTAATTATTGTAGATGAAGCACATAGAAGTATATATAAAAAATATCAAGCTATATTTGACTATTTTGATGGATTAGTAGTAGGATTAACAGCTACTCCAAGAAATGATGTAGATAGAAATACATACAGATTTTTTGAAATAGAAAATGATGTACCTACATTTGCATATGAATATGAAAGAGCAGTAAAAGAAGGATATTTAGTAGATTATCATACTATAAAAACAAGTACAGATTTTATGGATAGAGGAATTAAATATAATGAATTAAGTGCAGAAGAAAAAGAAGAATATGAAAATACATTTGCAGATGATGAAGATAATATTCCAGAAGAAATAGATGCTACAGCAATCAATAGTTGGTTATTTAATAGAGATACCATAAAAAAATTGTTAGAACTTTTAATGGAAAAAGGACTAAAAGTAGAAGGTGGAGATAAATTAGGAAAAACTATTATATTTGCAAGAAATCATAGACATGCTGAAAGAATAGTAGAAATATTTAATGAATTATATCCAGAGTATAAAGGTGAATTTGCAAAATTAATAGATAATCAAGTTAAGTATAACGAAAACTTAATAGAACATTTTAGTATAAAAGATGACTTCCCTCAAATTGCAGTATCTGTTGATATGTTAGATACAGGCGTTGATGTGCCAGAAATATTAAATTTAGTATTTTTTAAACCAGTAAAATCAAAAATAAAATTCTGGCAAATGATAGGAAGAGGAACAAGACTTTGTAAAGATTTATTTGGAGTAGGACAAGATAAAAAAGAATTTTACATTTTTGATTATTGTAAAAATTTTGAATTCTTCTCTGAGAATCCAAAAGGTATAGAAGCAAACACACAAATAAGTTTGACAGAAAGAATATATGGATATAAGTTAGATTTAATTGTAGAATTACAAAATATAAAATACCAAAGTGATGAGAAATTTAAAAATTATAGAGAAGAATTGATACAAGAATTTATTGAAGAAATAAACAAACTAAACAAAGAAAGTTTTTTAGTAAAAGCAAAAGTACATTATATAGAACAATTTTCTAAAAAAGAAAATTGGGTATATATCTCTACAATAGATTTAGCTGATATAAAAGAAAATCTAATTCCATTGTTTATAGCATCAGATGAGAATGAATCAGCTAAAAGATTTGACAATTTATTGTATCAATTACAAGTAAAAAGAATTAGAACAGAAAAAACTGGTAGATGTGAGAATGCAATAATAGAAACAGTATCTGAATTGGAAAAATTGGGAACAGTACCACAAGTAAAAGAAAAACAAGAATTGATTTTAAAAGTAGCAGAAACTGATTACTTAAAAGATGCAGATTTTTGGAAAGTAGAAAAAATTAGAAAAGAATTAAGAAATTTAATACAATTTATAGATCCATATAATAGACCACCTGTATATATTGATATGGAAGATAAATTAAATGATATCGATGAGGAATATGTATATGTAAGTACAGGAAATAACTTCACAAATTATAGAAAAAAACTGGAAAAATACTTAACAGGTAATCTAGAAAACAGCATTATATGGAAAATAAGACATAATATAAGATTAACTGAATTAGAAAAAGAAAATTTAGAAAAAATATTATTCGAAGAATTAGGAAGTAATAAAGAATATGCAGAAACATTTGGAGATACAAATGTAATTAAAGCAGTAAGAAATATAGTTGGACTTGATAAAAGTGTTGCAAGTGATATTTTTTACAAATACATAAATGAAAATAGATTAAATATGAAGCAAATACAATTTGTAAAGTTATTAGTAGATTATGTTGTTAAAAATGGAACTATAGAAATGGAAAAATTAACTGAACAACCTTTCAATAATGTTGGACAAGTATATGAATTGTTTGGAAACAATGTAGATTTATTTAAAGAGATTAGAGATGATATTGAAAAAATAAATAACAATGCTGAGAAATTGGCATAGATAATTGGATAAAGTAAAAATATTGTAGCGAAAAAGAAAAGCAAAATAATAAGTAGTTGAATATGATTACATAGTTATTTTGCTTTTTGATAATAATTTATAAATATAAAAAATATGCAAAAGGAGAAAGTGATGAATAATTTACCTGGAATAGGTGATCCATATTGGTATGAATGGTTTGTTGGAGTAGAAAATATAATAAAAATGCTAAATCCGGATAATGGAATAGAATATGTTATTTTTCAAAGCTCAGCCTATGAAACGATAGATGATGTAGTAGTTGGAAAAAAAGAAAACATGGAAGTATGTTATCAGGTTAAGCATGTTAGAACGGAAAAGAATTTAACATTTTCAGCATTAATAGATAAAGATGAAGAAAGTAAAAAATCTTTACTTGCATCTATAGCAGAAGGCTGGGAAAAGGCAGGAAATATTAATATTATTCCAATTTTATATTCAAATAAAGCAATTGGAATTAGGAGTTCTAAAAGAACATCAAAAATCACCCAAAATAAATATAAATGTTTATCTTTAAAAGATTTTTTCCTAAAAGTAAAAGAATTAGTGTATAGAGCTGAAAAGTGGGAAGATATAATAATTAATGAGAAAGATTTTCAAGAACAATGGACAGAATTTGTTGGACAATTAAAAATTAATGATAAACTAGAATTTTTAAAAAATTTTAAATTGGAACTTAATCAGTTGTCTTTAGAGGATAGTGAAAAAGAAATAATAAGTGAAATACAAAAAGTATTTAAATGTAATGATACAATATCATATAAAATATTTAATACAATAATTTCTCAATTAAGAAAATGGGTTACAACAAGAAGAAAAAAAGAGAAGATTACAAGAGAGCAAGTCTTAGAAATTTTATGTAATACAAATGAAAGAAAATACGAGGAGATTTATCCACCAATTCCTTTTTTTGAAACTAGAAAAAAATTTTGTAAAGAATTGTATAAAAAGATAAATAACACTGATAAAAAAATAGTTTTTCTAAGTGGTGTGCCTGGAAGTGGAAAAACTAGTGCTATAAGTTATATGAACTATCATTATAAGGAAAATATTATTGGAAGATTTTATGCATTTAAGCCAATATCACTCAAAGATAAAGTGTATAATTTTGATTCGAAAAATACAGAACCAAGAACTTTATGGGAAATTTTATTGAATCAAATAAGAGAAAGATTTATAGGAATGTTAGAACAGTATAATGTTCCAATAATAAATGAATTATGTGATACCAAAACATTGAGAGAAGAGGTTATAAGATTAGCTCATAAATTATATGAGATTACTAATAAAAAAAGTATTATATGCATAGATGGAATTGATCATGCAGCTCGAGCTGAAAGTGGAGAGAATTTTTTAAATCAATTATATAGTCCTGAAGAAATTCCAAATGGTGTTGTTTTATTATTAGTTGGACAACCTAAAAATTTATATTCTAAGTATCCTGTATGGATAAAAAACAACGATAAAAATATAGAAGAAATATCTATGCCAAAGTTAGAATTATTGGATATAATTCATCTTATAAAATGTTCAAATATAAAATGGATTAATGATAATAATCAAGAACAAATAGCAAAAATTATTTCAGATAAAACAGAAGGAAATAATTTATCTGTTATATATTCTTTAAAAGAGGCAGAAAAATGCAAAAATATCGAGGACTTTATAAAATTAATAGAAATAAAAAATATTAGTAATGATATTGAAGAATATTACGAAATGATTTGGAAACATGCAGAAAGTGAATTAAGCAATAAAATAAAGCAAAACTTTTGGTTTGATAAAGTTGCAGCTGCAATTGTATTAGCTAATGGACCTATGAATTGTAATACTGTAAGTAAAGCAATAGATGTGGATTTTGAAGATTTAAAAGCAACTGCAGAAATGTTATATCCATTATTAATTGAAAAAGAGAGTAATGTATATAGTATCCTTCATAATGATTTAAGAGTATATCTAACTAAGAAAGTAAAGAATAAAAATTCTATTTATATTAACACTGCAAAAAAAATAGCAAATTATTATTTAAATACAAAAGATGAAACATATAATAGGGCCCATAATATGATACCTTTATTTATAACTGCAGGTGAAAATAAAAAAATATCAGAAGTATTTAATACGGATTTTGTAATAGAAAGTTTAGCTGAAAAAGTTTCTGCTATTGATATAAAGAAGTATAGTATAATGGCATTAGATGAAGCTCAAAAAATAAAGAATTTAAAATTGATTAAAATAATAAGTGAAGCAATAAGCACTTTAAATCAACATATAAGATATTCAGAATATTATAATCAAATATTACATAGCAAATTTGATTTTGAAAAAACTAATATTTTAGAATTAGAAAAGGTGGAATTAAACCAAAATAATTTGGATAAGTACTATGATGCTTTAAATTTTGCTAGTGAAGTATATAAAATTAATCCAGCAAGAACTAAAAATATTTTAAACTTATGGTTTAGCGAATATACATTAAAAGAATTTATAAAGAAGTCAATGCCTAAAGAAGATATATATAATAAAACATTACATGAAGATGTAATAAAACTATGGGCAGATATATCATACAAAGTTGGTGAAAAGAATTTTGAACTATTACCAGAAAAAATAGATAAATCTAGGGAAAATAGAACGATTATAGAATTATGTATGTTATATAATGAAACTTATATGAAAAGTATGTTAGAAAATAAGGAGTTTGATAAATGGCTTGAAGTGTTTAAGTGTGGGGTATCAATAGACTTTTTTCAAAAAGAAATTATAAAAACAATAAATATCGAATGTGATGAAATAAAAATAGTTTTAGAAAAAGTTATTTTACAAAAAGATAATAAACTAATAAATTTGTTATCTATGTTAAGTTTAGTTACAACTTCGAAAACAATTAAAGATGAGATTAAACAAAAATATAATCAAATAGATTTACAAAATAAAAAATATTATACTGATCATGAATTAATGATGATTTCCTTATGGATTATAATAAATATTAATTTTAATGGTATAAATTGTAAAGAAGAATTAGAAAATAAATATTCAAAATTTATTGAAGAAATAGATAATGAAACAGATAAAAAAGTTTTGCTAAATATTATTGCTATATCAGAAATTATAGGTATTTGTATTAATAATAAAAATAATACTAAGAAAATAGGATATGATTGCAATGTATTTAAAGTTATCTTAAAAGATTTTTTGGAAAATAAAAATGGATATCACTCATATAGTTCAAAAGAAACTACAGACTTAATTTTGGATTTGTTAACTAAATTGGTTACTTATATAGACTTTGAAAATGAATTTATTACTATAATACAAGAGCATCTGCAAGATAAAAGGAGAATAGCAGATTTTTATAAAAGTAAACTTTTAGAATATCTTGTGTCAGTAAATAGAATTGATATAGTAAAAGATTATATAGAGTTATTATATGGTAAACATGGGAAAAATTTATTTTCCATGACAGATATAGAAGCAATTCATAATAATTTTAGAAAATATTTACATCTAGTTGATAGAGGTCTAGAAAGAGAAGTTAATAAAAAGTTAAAATGGAATGTTGTTAGATATATGGATTATAAAGAATACGCATTATATCCAGTATTAACAGAATTTAATAATATTGCAGATATAGATGCTAAAGCATGGAAAAAGGAAGGTATCGAATTATATAAGATTTGTTGTATAGCACGTGAATTGGGAAGCAGTTTATATGAAGAAGAAGTTCAATTAGATATGATGAAACATGCAATTAATTTAGGAATTAATGACTTATGGAAATCAATTAGTTTGGACTTTACAATGGCAGAAAGATTAGAAGATATTTATTCTTTGATTTTACATTTGGTGAATATGTATAATGATGAGGAAAATCTAAGGAACTTATGGATTTTATCAGTAGGAATTTTATCTTTTTATAATAAAGAAGATCAAATTGGAATAAAAAATGTAAAAGAAATAATAATCAAAAAATGTGAAAAAGAAGGATATAATAAATTAATAGAGTCTATGAAAGAAAAAACAGCATTTTATTGGAATATTATGAACGAAAAAAAAGAAGAAAAGAATAAAAAAGTCTTAATTGAGGTTAATTATGATTGGAATAATATGACAAATGAAAAAATTGAAAGCCTATTGAAAGAGAACTTTGAAAATAATTATGAAAAATGGAAACAAATTGATAGTGCTACTAAGTTTTTAGAGAAAAACAATAGAATAGATGAAAAGATAGGAACTTGTATAGTAGATATATTTTATAGAATTGGATATGAATACGATATGCAGCGCTCTTGCTTAGACAGTATTTTTAATCGTATCATAAAATATATTTCAGCCGATAATTATTGGAAAATAATTAATAGAATAGTATTCAAATATAAAGAAAATGATGATGAATATTCAATTAGGTTGTGTAGCGAAAACTTGAATTGGTTAATTCAGAAAATATTGATTAATGAAGGAAACATAGAAAAGATGAAGGAATATTTCTATATTTCTATAGGAAAGCATAGAAGTTGGATTACAGGCGCAGGTCATATAAAAACTAGAGATATAAATATTACAATGCAAGAATATTATTTAAAAGCGCCATGTAATTTAAAGGAATTTGTTGTGAATATTTTACTTATTCAATTAGGTTCTCAAAATATACATAGAATGGAAATAGCCTACAAAGCTATTAACTTAATGTGTATGTATGATAATGATACAATAAAAATTATTGCTAAAAATTGGGAAAGTTTAAATAGAACTCAAAAAGAACAATTCTATCTTATGGCGGAAAGGTGGGTATTTGAAAATAAAGAGAAATATCTACCGATTTTTGAAAAATTAAAAGAAGAAAATGATATTTCAAATACTATGACAAATAAAATTCATTTATTATATTTATTAGAAAAATATAATAATCAAACATTTCAGTTAGAAAAGAATAAACAGAATTGCAAGAAAAATAAAGCAGTCTCTTTTGAAGGATTAATAATAAATGCACAATTTGAATATATATGTAAAGAGATTGATATTAAACATTATATAAAAAATGCAGAAATTTTATTAAAAGATAATTGTATTGATTTGAAAAGAGAATTATTATTAAAATATGATGTAAATGAAAAAATCGATAATAAAAATATAAAGTCAAGA
Source organism: uncultured Clostridia bacterium (assembly GCA_944393395.1). Taxonomy (GTDB): domain Bacteria; phylum Bacillota; class Clostridia; order TANB77; family CAG-508; genus CAG-269. The sequence continues at coordinate 1,445 of CALYAB010000044.1, read as the reverse complement.
CCAGGAGATTCTTCATTGCCATACTATAAGAATTCAGAAGAATTTGATAAAATATTATTTAAAGAATATATTAAAGGAAGATGGAAAAACTATAGTTTATTAAGCCTTATTCAAACATTTGGAAGAAATGATGATGGCTGTTTTATGACATATTATCCCCAACATGTATTTGATGCAGATAAATGGAAAGATGAAGAACAATTAATGATATTTTCAGAAAACCAAAATATGAAAGATATGAAAAATAGGATCATTTCTAAAATTAATGATGGCATAAATACAGAAAAAGAAATATGTATAGGAGCCGCAGTATACATCCCAGTAAAAAGAAAAGAAGGATATGAGATTATTTATTCAAAGAATATAAAAAGTGATTATACTAGAGAAAAAAATTTTTATTCAATAATGCCCTCTTATAAAATTTTATATTGTGAAGAAAAAGAACTATTTGAAACGGATGTAATTGTAAAATCAATATGTAATAAAATATGTGGATTAACATATGGTGTCAATTCAAATATTAGAATAGCATTATCAAATATTTTTGTTACTAAGCTTAAATTAAGATTAAAATCTATAGAACCACTAGTTTTTGTAGATGATAAGAATAGAAAAGTTAGATTCGAATGGATAATGTATCCTTATAGAGATAATATTCAAGAAGCATATATAAGACAACAAACTTTATATAGATGGATTTGCGATAAAGAGTTATTTGATGAGTTTTTAAATAAAAATAACTTACAAGTTATAGATAATATGGATATACAAGAATTTTTAATATAAAATATATTTTGGAAACTTATTAAGCAAAAAAGAATATAAAACTTTCCTTTTTGGAAATAATATGATATAATATTATTATAATCAAAAAGGAGAGTTTTTATTATGTTAGGAGAAAAAATAAAATTATATAGAGAAAATAAAAAAATGACTCAAAGTGAAATCGCAGAAACATTAGGTGTAAAAGCAGCAACCATTTCCAAATATGAGGCAGGAACATTAGAACCTAATATCGAATCATTAAAAAAGTTAGCTGAAATATTTAATGTTTCTGTTGATGAATTGATTAAAGAAGATGATTTTGATATATCTAGAATAAATATTTTAGAAGTGTTAAGAGAACAAAAAAATATGAAATTAAAAGGAAATCTATATCATAATACTCAAATTACATTTGCATATAATACAAATCATATTGAAGGAAGTAAGCTTACAGAAGATCAGACTAGATATATTTATGAAACTAACACTCTATTAGCAGAAAAAGATTCTATTACAAATTTAGATGATGTATTAGAAACATCTAACCATTTTAAACTAGTTGATTATATGTTAGATATAGCAAATAAAAACTTAAATGAAAAGATGATAAAAGAGTTTCACGAAATATTAAAAGAAGGAACATCAGATAGTAGAAAAGATTGGTTTGCCGTTGGTGATTA
>CALYAB010000043.1 GCA_944393395.1 uncultured Clostridia bacterium | reverse complement strand
CCCCGCTTAGAATATAATATATATCACATTATCCAGTAATGACTGTGAATCGTAACAAATTGTGTTACAGCTCACAGTTTATAAAAATTTCAAAATAGAAACAGTAACACAAATTAAATAAAAACATATTATATATCATACAGAAGAAGGAAAGAGAAAACATATTTCTTAAAAATGGAAGGAGGTCTAGACTATGCCAGAGAACAGAGGATGTGGAGGATTTGGATTTGGTGATGATTGTTGCTGGATTATAATCCTTATATTATTGATATGCTGCTGTTGCGGAGGTAACAGAGGAGGATGTTGCTAATTCTAAATTAATAATATAGAAGAACTAGAATCTTTATACAACATCAAAAAATGCAAGGATCCTCCTTGCATTTTTCCTATTCAACAAAAACTATTGTTACAATTCACAGCCTAAAAACATCTAAAGCTTTGAATTGTAACAAACTATTTTGCATCTTTTCCATATTTCATATTTTTACCATATCTTTTTACCTTTTGAGTTGTTGTTTTTTCAAATTCTTTATCACGTATAATAAAACCTTTTATATGTTTATAATTTGGTAGTTTACTATTAACACTTGAAACAACATTAGAGATTATCTTTTTTATTTCTTCTTTAGTAGGAACACTACCTTTTAAATATTCAGAAATAGCCTCCAAATTTGGATAAATTTGAGCTTTTACATATGTTTCATCACTATCTTCTTCTTGAATACCTTGTACCAAAGATTCAGAAATTAGAGGATTGTCATTTAGATAATATTCAACTTCTTCAGGATAAATATTTTTACCATTTTTTGTTACAATAACACTTTTGCATCTGCCAGTTATATATAAATAACCATTTTCATCAACTTTCCCTAAATCTCCGGTGTGAAACCAACCGTTTTTTATTACATTAGAAGTAGCTTCTGGATTATTATAATAGCCTAACATTACATTAGGGCCTTTTACGATAATTTCACCAATACCATCATTGTTAGGATTGTCTATTTTGTACTCTACATTAGGAATAGGAAGTCCTGCAGCATCATCTTTTTGGAAAAAGTCTGTATTTCCAGCAACAAGAGGAGAGCATTCGGTCAAACCATACCCTTGTAAAGTATTTAATTTTAATTTTCTAAAGTCTGATAATATGTTAGGATTAGCGGCAGCTGCCCCAACAATAAATACTCTTAATCTTCCACCAAGTGTATTTTTTACTTTTGTTGTTACAATTTTCTTTATAATAAATGGAAGGTTGTCAAAAGGATTGTCATCCTGGTTTTCTTTTCTATATTTTTCAGGTAAAGATTTATTCATATTTCTAACAATAGTTTTATGCATCTTTTCTAAAAGCAATGGAACACAAAGAATAACAGATGGATGGAACTCAGCCATATTTTTAGCTATATAGCGTAATCCTTCACAATGTGCAATACTAGCTCCACTATAAATAGGTAGTAAAAATCCCAAAGTACATTCATATGTATGATGCAAAGGTAGTACTGAAAAGAATAAGTCACTTCTTTTTACTTTCACAATTCCATAAGTAGAAAGTATATTAGAGCATATGTTTCTTTGAGATAAGCAAACACCTTTTGCACTGCCTGTTGTACCAGAAGTAAATAATAAAATACGTAATTCATCAGGATTTACTTTAATATTATCAAAATCATGAAAACCATTTAAATATTCATCTTTTCCAATAATCTTGATATTATCAAAATATAAAAGATTATCATTATTATCTTTTGAGGAAGAGTCAATTTTATCAAAAGAAATAAATAATGTGTTTTTATAATTTAAATTATCAATATTATCTATTACAGAAGAAAGATTTTTTAAATCACCTAAAATACATACTGTTTCGGAAACATTCATAAAATTGATAACATCATTAAAATGTAATTCTTTATCTATAGGAACTACAATTCCTACAATAGATGCAGCCATATATGAAACACACCATTTATAACTGTTTTTTCCTATTACAGCGATTTTTTTATTTAAAAAACCTCGTTTTATTAAATCTGTACCTAAATATATAACATCGTTTTTAAATTCTTGGTAAGTAATTGTAATAATATTTCCATTTTCATCTTTTAATTTAAAAGCAGTTCTACTTTTAAAGTTTTCTGCAGAATTGTATAGCATATCTTTAAAATTAGTAACTTCTTGTGTTTTGTGATATTTTAATTTTAATTGTTCTGCAACATTTAAATCGTTTTTCATGTTAACCCCCTTAGTTATATCTATAAAAATTATAAGTAGTATCATTTTTTAATGTTAGATTACCATCATATATTGATTTATCAGCAGAAGAAAGTGGTATATTAATTGATACATTTGTTCTAAAATTTTGGTCTAAATTATTTGTTATATTAATATCAAAAGATATTGTGGAATTTATGTCTTCTAAATTTATATTACATTTTTTTAATAAAGAACCATCATATGTTATAGGTGATGAGACATCTGTAATTGTATAATCTGGTTTTATATTAGTATTTACATAGCTGAAGGTTAAAGGATTAGCTAAATTATTATATAATGTAGGTGTATTTAAATCTGCTTCATCACTAGAAGAAACATTAAATTCAAATGAATCTGATATAAGATTTTCTTCTATTATATCACTTTTAGCAAAATTGTTTAAACTTTTAAAATACAATTTCGGCTCACCTAAATTAGGTTTAGTTGTAAAACTAATGTTATCAACAGTAACTTTTTTTAAAGTATTTTCTAAAGTATTTTCACTAGCTGTATTTCTTATAAAAATAGCAATATCTGTATATTGATATAGATTTTGTATTGTGAAATTATTAGCTGTATTAGTTTTATATCCAGCATCAGCACTGCTAAATAAAGTTATGTTGTTAATAGTAAAAATGGTAGATTGATTTTTATTAGCAAAGCCTAAAATATCATCTTCAAAATTTTTCTTTAATATATATTTTCTAAAAACTAGATATCCAAGGAAAATTACAATAATAAATAAAATTACAGCTATAATAGTCAAAATTATTTTTTTATTTCTTAGCTTTATATCTATATTCTTTTTTTTGCTTTTATCCTTATTCTTGTTTTTTTTCTGTTCTTTATTTTTATCCTTACTCATAAAAACCTCCATATCACTGATTTTCTAATAATAAAGTTTCTAAAATTGCAATAATGCAAATTGAGAATTATTAATATATATAATATTATAAAAAAATAGCAAAATCAATACAAAAAATTTCTTTAGTTGTAGTAACTATTTATTAATAAAAATTTTTTGATAGTGAGTTCTTGTATGTTTATTTTTAATAAATGACGAATGTGATTGAAGAATTGTTAGAAACTTTTAAATGATTTTATGGAAAATGTTCGCGTCGAGCGAAGCGAGGACTAAGTGAAAGGGTGCCATAAAATTATTTTAGAGTTTCTTATAATTCGTATTGAGCCGAGACATTTATTAAAAATAAACATACAAGAACTCGCTTTTTACCAAACACATTGAACATTAAATAGGTATGCTCTCTAAGATATTATATCACTTTTATTCTGCTAAAAAAATCGAATCTTGTATGAAGTCACAATAGATATATAATTTTTCCAAAAATTTAAATTGACAAAAATATACACAAAGGTTAAAATTATATTAGGTGATAATATGAAAGCAAAAGAAAAAAAGGAGAAAAAAGTAAAAATAACAATAAAAAATTTAATATATTTTTTGATTTTTGTTGTATTTATATTATATTCAATAATTTTTTATGATCTGTATTTTTCAAAAAAAGTATATGCAACAGAAGAAAGTTTTAGTGAAACAACAGAAAAAATAAAAATAAGCAATGCAGAAGAAGTCAATTTAGAAGAAATTATTGCAGAAAATACGAACAATGGGCAAAGAGAAGAATATGAAGCAAAAGAAGAAGTATTAGAATATATTACTAAATACAGAACTAATAATGATTTACCAAAAGGAATAGTACAAGTAGTACAAGAAGGTAGAGAAGGAACACAAGAAATAACTGTAAAGAAAACATATCAAGGAGAAGAACTAGTAAATGAAGAACAGGTAAGTCAAAAAGTAACAAAAGCATCTATTAATAAGATTGTTGAAATAGGTGGAGGAGCGGGAACTAGTAACTATACAGTAAAAGTGGGAGACACATTATATGTGACTTCTGATAGATTATCAGTAATGACAGAGCCAGATGAAAAATCACAAAAAGTTGCTACCTTATCAAAGAATGATGAATTAAAATTAAAAGAAATAAAAGATCAATGGTATAAAATAGAAAGTGGAACAGCCAGAGGATATGTAAAGGCTGAATGTACTACATATTTAAATCCTAATCAAAAATATGAAGAAGAAAAAACAGAGGAAAATAATTCTAGTACTACTAATAATACTACTAGTAGTAAATCAGCTAGTGATTTAAAAGCTACATTAAGTATGAATATGGCATTAAATAAGCCAAGTGGTTTATCACTAGAACAATTTAAAAAAGTACTAACAGATTCAAAGGATACAAATAAAATATTTGTTAATAATGCACAATATTTTTATTACATAGAAAAACAATATAATATAAATGGAATATTTGTTGCAGCAGTTGGTATTCATGAAAGTGCATGGGGAACTTCAAAATTAGCTTTAGAGAAAAAGAATTTGTTTGGATATGGAGCTTATGATTCTAACCCGTATAATGGTGCATACAATTTTTCTGATTATTCAGAAAGTATAGATTTATTAGCAAGAGTATTTGTTAAATATTATTTAAATCCAAAAGGAACAAGTATATATGGAGGCGAAAAAGCAACAGGAAGTTATTATAATGGAGCTACATTGGCAGGAGTAAATACAAGATATGCTTCAGATAAGAACTGGGCTAATAGTGTATACAAGTATATGCAATATTTGTATAATAAATTATAAAAAATTCTTGATATTTTTAAAAAGTTATTGTATTATATATAAGTATAAAAGAAATAAGGATTATTTTGCCAAAAACAAAGAAGAAAGGGGCAATAAATTAGATGAAAAGAGCAATACTCATCGCTACACTATTAGTAATTATTTTTTCAATATTAATTTGTACCAATAAAGTTTATGCAGCAGAACAAGTAATTGATGAAGAAACAGAAAGTAAATTAGTAGAAATAAAAGATAATGCGTCTAATTCATTAGAGGACTATAAAGAAAAATATGGTTCAGATGTTTATGGGGTTGTAGCATATATCTTAAATTTAGTGAGGATATATAGTATACCATTATGTTTCTTAGGGATTGCAATAGGAGCGATACATCAATATGTAATAGGTATAAGAAAATTAGATACCTTAGAAAAAGGTATGGGGTTAATAGTAACCTTTGTAACATTATTAATAATTTGCCAAATATTACCACTGGCGTTTGCAGTGTTTGTAAAATTTGGAAGGGGGTAACAAATGAAAGTTTTATTTGCTGTAAGTAATGAAGAAATTTCGCAAGCAATCATAAAAAAATATCAAAAAGAATATAAGGAGATAATTTCTCACAAAAATGTGTATTACTTCAATGCAATATTAAAAGAAATACAAAAAGATAAATCATATGATAGAATAGTAATTAGTGAGGATTTAGAAGCTTTTTCACATACTCAATATGAACAAATAGACAAATTTATATTTGATAAATTAGATAGTATAAGTGATGAAGCATCAAACATGAGAGGTAATGATATACCTATAATTTTAATATGTTCAGATAGAAGAACAAAATCAGAACAAATGCTAGTAAAACTATTTGGTATAGGTATTTATAATGCAATACTTGGGAATGATAGAAGTGTTGATGAAGTTTGTAGATTAATAAATAGACCAAGACTAAAAAAAGAAGCAAAAACTTATTATAAAATAGATTCAGAAGAAGTAACTTATCAATCAGAAAATGAAAATGATGTAAGTGAAATGGAAATACAAAACATACTAGCACATTATAAAAGTTTAGGAAAAGATGAAGATAGATATATAGAAAGTTTTAATAATATTGCTGCACAATATAATGATGTTCAATTAAGAATTATAACTAAATTTTTACCTTTAAATGTTAGAGCTGTACTAGAAGAAAGATCACCTAAATATCAAAAAATAATGTCTTTTAACAATAAAGTATCTGACAAATTAAGAAAAGGTAAAAAAGAAAATGAAGGACCTAGTGAAAGATTATTAAGACCAAAAAATAAAGCCAAAGTATTGGATAAACCTGTAGTTATACCATCTTCAGTAAATATGAGTGGAACTAAGAAAATGTCAAAACTTAAAAAGGCAAAAGAAACATCAAAACAACAAATGCCTAATAATGGAATAGAAAATACAAAAACAGTTAATGAAGAATCAGTTGTTTTACCAGGATTAGACACAGAAAGTCAAGTAGTTAGTAATACAGCAAAGATTAATAATCAGATAGGATTCGAAAATCAAAATGTAAATACTCAATTAGGCTCAGAAACTGAAAGCTTAAATAATACACCAGTAAGTGATTCTTTACAAAATACAGAAGAAGCAAAACAAGAACAACCAGTAAAGAAAAGAGGAAGAGGAAGACCAAGAAAAAATCCTGTTCCAACTGAAAAATCAGAACAACCAGTAAAGAAAAGAGGGAGAGGAAGACCAAGAAAAAATCCTGTTCCAGTTGTAGAAACAGAGGAGCCAGAAGTAAAAGAAGAAGTTGTGTTACCTGGTTTGGAAGATGTTAATGAAGAACCAAAAACAGTTATACCAGAAAATAATTTTGAAGAAGAAAATGAAAATATATTACCTGGATTTGAAGAAGAGAATATATTACCTGGGTTTGATGATAATAGTACCGATGATAACTATTTGAATCCAACAGTAAATATGGAAGAAAATGTTTTATCAACACCAGAACCAATAAATAATATTCAAGAACAATCAGATTTATATAATAATTTCCAACAAGAAGACTATAGTTCATATAATAATCAAGCACAAAGTAGTTTCAGTGCTAGCAATTATGCAGTATCAAATCCTATGGATATGACTAGAACTAACAATGACTACGTACAAAGAATAGATATATCATCATTATTAACATCAGATAAAAAAATAGTTACATTTATAGGTACAAGCAAAAATGGTACATCATTTATAGTAAACAATATAGCAGAATTATTATCTTCTACAGGAATAAATGTAGCAATTTTAGATGCAACTACTAATAGAAATTCATATTATATATATACTAAAAATGAAGAAGCTTTAAGAAATATTGCAGCTAATAGTATAGAAGAATTAACACAAGGAATTGCAAATGGAATTCAAGTAAATAAGAATCTAACTGTATTTACATCTTTACCAGATGAACATGATTCAATTAGTAATGTTGATGAAATATTAGAAACATTAGTTAAAAATTATTCTCTTATATTAATAGATTGTGATTTTAATACACCAGTAGGGTATTTTAAACAATCATTAGAAACATATTTAGTACAATCATTAGATATACTTACAATACAACCTTTAACAGCATTTTTAAGGGAATTAAAAGCGAAAAATATTTTAGATGAAAGTAAATTAAAAATAATTTTAAACAAATTTGTAAAAATAAGAGGAGTAAACGAAAAAACTATAATAGGAGGAATGGCATTTTATAATGATCCAGCAATGTCATTTATGACTGAATTATTTGATAGAAATTTGATAAAATACATAACAATACCTTTTGAAGAAGAAATATATATAAAATATTTGGAAGGTGTTATAAATTGTGATATAAACTTAAAAGGATATTCAAAAACATTTATGCAAGTTTTAAAAGCATTAGGAAATATGATATATCCATTAGTTTCAGGTAAGGGAGCATATAAGCCACCAACAATAGGAAATAATAATACTCAAAATGGAGCATTTTCTCCAAGTATGAATGATACTTTAAATCAAATGAAAAAAAATTTTTAAATAGGAGGAATTGATAGTGATAATAGGAGTTGCTGTAGTATTAGTAATAATAATTATTATACTTATTATTTATAATATAAAAATCAGTAAAAAAATTCAAAAATATAAAAACATGAATCAAAAAATCACTAACTTGCAAGTTGTTCAGGACTTTATAAGTACAATAGGTGAAACTTCTTCAGTTGATGAGAAAATAAAAAAAATAAACAATATATTGATTGAAAAATATGAAATAAAATATTCAACCATTGTTGTTTTTAATGGTGCAGAATATGAAATAAAAGCATCTAATGTAGAAGAAAGACATTGGGATTCATTAAAGGCACTTCAAGATGTGGATATGTTTAAAGATAGTATCCAAACAGCTACTCCTAAATATGTAACTGTAAATAGTGAGAATGAAAGATTACCATATCAAAAGATGGAGTTTGGAAGGGCAAAATCTGCAATATTCTTTCCATTATATATAGATAATGTATATATTGGATATTGGATTATAGAAAGTGGAACGCCTCACGATTTTGACAATGTTGACACTGCAGTATTAGAAATAATAAAAGAAAATATAGTATCAGTATTAAAAACAGTAGTACACCAAAAAACTCTAGAATCTATAGTAAGAACAGATTTATTTACAGGACTATATTCAGAAGAGTATTTATATGGAGAAGGAAAGAAAATAATCGATCAATATACAATATCAACAATATGTATGTTTAAAATTGTAAATATAGAAGAAATTAATAAAAACTATTGTAGAGAATTAGGAAATCAAGTTATAAAAGAAATAAGTGCATATGTTCAAAATAGTATTTCAGAAGATTATGTTTTTGTTAGATATATGGGACCAAAATTTGTTATAGCTTTTTCTGGAGTAGATACAGAAGGTGTAGCAGCATTTATAAATGATATTAAAGATAATATTGAACAAATGAGAATTTCTTTGCCAGAAGCAAATGAAAATTATACAACAGAAACGAATTCTAATAAGAACATTAACATGGCACAACAAGAAGTAACACCAATAATAAATGTTGTTTTATCTTCATATTATAAAGGTACAGGATTAGAAGAAGTCTTAAAGAAATTAGAAGAATATTTAGATAATGCAGATAAAAATGAAAGTGATATAACAAATATATAAAAACAATCAAATTTTATACAGAAAATTCACATAAAAGTCAAGGTAAAAGACGATTTTTCTTATACAATGAAATAGATGTTAAAAAACGAATATTTTAATATCTATATATGCAAAATAGAAAAGGAGGTAATTATATGGAATTTGATAAAACTATGAATTTTAAAGTGGAAAGAGAAGAAAATGTAAAATGTCAGGAAATATTAAAAGATGTATATCAAGCTTTGATAGAAAAAGGATATAATCCAATAAATCAAATAGTAGGATATATTTTATCAGGAGATCCAACATATATAACTAGCCATAATAATGCAAGAAATAAAATAAGAACAATAGAAAGAGACGAATTATTAGAAAAAATGGTAAAAAAATATATAGAGATAGAAGAGGACTAATATGAGAATATTAGGAATAGATTATGGACAAGCAAGAGTTGGTGTCGCAATAACAGATCCATTAAATATAACAGCTCAGGGCTTGGAAACAATACAAAGAAATAATTCGGATAAGATAGTATTAAAAAGGTTAGATGAAATTTTAGAACAATACGAAGTAGGTACAATTGTTGTAGGAAATCCATTAAACATGAATGGAACTATGTCAGAAAGAGCAGAAATAACAAAAAAGTTTATACATAAATTAAAATGTAAATATAATAAACTGAAAATCGAAACAATTGATGAAAGATTAACTACTGTTGCTGCTCATAAAACAATGAATTTTTTAGATATTAATAAAAATAAAAAAAGAGATATAGTGGATACTATATCAGCAGTGTACATTTTAGAAATTTATTTGAATAAAATGAAAAACACATTGCAAAATTAAATTTTATAATGTATTATATTAGTATATAATAAAAATAAAAAATGAAAGGAGAATTTTATGGACGAGAATTATGAAGGAGAAGACTTAGATAATATAGTAATATTAAATGACGAAGACGGTAATGAAGTCAGATTCGAATTTTTAGATTTAATAGAGTTAAATAATGAAGAATATGTTGTATTATTACCTGTGCTAGAAGAAGGAGAAGAAGACGAAGGTGAAGTAGTAATATTAAAAGTAGAAGATATGGATGAGGAATCTGATGAAGAATCATATGTTAGCGTAGATGATGAAACTATATTAAATCAAGTATTTGAAATATTTAAAGAAAAATTCAAAGATGATTTTGATTTTGTAGACTAAAAATATAAAAAACATGGTATAGGACTTCCCTATACCATATATCATAATTAAAGTTATAAAAACTAAATGTTTTATGGTGTTTGAAAAAATATCATAAAAACAAAAGGGGGAAAACAAATGAGAAATTTTTCTACATGGTTATTAGCATGTTTTGTAGTTATGTTTTGGGTATTTAGAATAATAGTTGCATTAATGTCACAAATGCATCAAGAATTTATAGTACAACCATTTAATGAATCAATGGAGATTATACTACTATTTGTAGTTCTTGCTTGTTTGGTTTTTATCGTAAAAAGAAAAATGGTAGGAGCTCTAGTTTATTTATTAGCATATGGAATGTATTTTGGAACAGATTTAGTAAGCAAAGTTTCACTTTTAATTGAAGATTATTCACAATTAACATTATCAGATTATACAGGAATGATGATATCTTTAATAGGTATAATCATACCAGTAGCAATATTATTAGATTTATTAGCAGATAAAAATAGAAAAGCACATCCTAAAGATAAAAAGACAGATTGGTTTTATAAAAATGAACAATATGATAGAAAATTAGATGAAAGAGCAGATAAAAATAATTATAGGACAATGTAAAATCAGTTTGCCAAAAAAGTGGTTGTGCTTTTTTGCGATAAAAGCAGTAAAGAAGATAAAGTTCTGGGGGAATATCTATTGATAATTTATATGATAGAAATATTAGTAGCAAAAAACAATTGCGAAAAAACAAGGACAAACATTCAACTTTGAGGATGTAAATATTTTGATAAAGAAAATTAGAAAGTTAATAAAAATTATATGAAAAAGATAAAAGGGAATGATAAATATGAAAAATAAAAAAGTATTAATTATATTAATAGTTGTATTGGTTATTTTATTAATTACTGGTGGTATTTTTGGATATATAAAAATTATAAAACCATATAATATTGCAGTTGAAAATTATAAAGATGTAGTTAAAGTTATTGAAGAAAAAAATAATGAGCTTGATGGAAAAATAAAAAAAATTCAGGATTTAATTGATTCTAATGAAAAAGTGTTAAATGAAAGTATAATTGAAACAGCTAAAGATGTAAATAAAAGAGCAGGAGCTTCTAAATTAGTATTAGATAAAATGCCCAAAAAAACAAAAGAGATTATAAGTAAAACAGAAGAATTAAGTATACCACCAGATTATACTGAAATATATAAAGAATTGGATGAAACATATAATGCATATGATACTAGTATTAAACAATATAAGCAACTTACAAATCCTAGTGAAGATTTTGTAATACAAAGATTAAGAATGATAGATGAAATTGCTGATGTTAGAGCAGTAACAGAAGATAATGACCCAAATGGTAATTTGAATAAACCAGGAGGTTATACTGCAACAGTATATTTTGAAAGTAAGAATATTAATCAAAATGAAGTATATGGAACAGATCTTATAGATAAAGGAACAGATGCAGGAGGAAGTATTGAAGTGTATGCAAATGAAGAAGATGCTAAAAAACGAGAAGAATATTTGGCTACATTTGATGGTAGTATACTTGCATCTGGATCACATAGAGTTGTAGGAACAGTTTTAGTTAGAACCTCTAATGAATTAACTGCTACTCAACAAAAAGATTTAGAAGAAAAAATAATAAATGCTTTAAGCCAACTAGAATAGTATAGTAGATAATCATAAGATAAAAAAATTGTTTAATGTTTTATAAATATGAACATAAAGATACATATAAAATGTACATTTTATAGCAGAAAAGAGTTATTCTATAACAAGATAGAATAACTCTTTTTGCAAGATTTATAGATATAAAATAAAATAAAGTTGAAATTTAAAATTTATAAGTTCTAGGCTGAAATACTTGGAGGTACTAGTGTTTAGCTTGCAGTTTTGTTAAGCATATGGTATAATGAAAAGGAATTTTTATAAAATAACGGAAGGAGGCTGTTAAATTTGACTAAAAAATTTAGTAAAAAAAATAATAACTCCGAAGCCAAAAAAGAGTTTTCTAAAGTGTCAATAGCATGGTATCCAGGACATATGGCAAAAACGAAGAAACAAATCATGGGAGATATAAAATTAGTTGATATTGTAATAGAATTACTAGATACTAGAATACCAATATCTAGTCAGAATCCTGATATAGCTGAAATTACAAGAAATAAAAAGAAAATTATCGTACTTAATAAATATGACTTAGCAGATGAAAGAAAAAATAAAAAATGGGTAGAATATTTTAAAAATAAAGGTATTCAAGCTGTTTTAACAGATTCTAATTCGGGAAAAGGAATAGATGAGTGTTTAAGAAAAATAGAAAAGGTTATGAATGAGGATTTAAAACTGCAAGCAGACAAAGGAAGAATAGGAAGAAAAATAAAAGCTATGGTTTTAGGTATACCAAATGTTGGCAAATCTTCATTTATTAATAGAATTTCAAAAAAGGCAACTGCAGGAGTGGGAAATAGACCAGGGATCACAAGGCAAAAACAATGGATTAGAATTAATGACAAAATAGAGTTATTAGATACACCAGGAGTATTATGGCCTAAATTTGAAAGTGAAGAAGTAGCTTTGAATCTTGCGTTTACAGGAACAATAAAAGAAAATGTTATAGAAAGAACAGAAGTTGCATATTATTTAGTGAAATTCTTAATAGAAAACTATTTAAATCTATTATGTGAAAGATACAAAATAGAAGAAACATATGTAAAAGAACAATTGGAAAATGAAGAAAGACCAGAAAATGAAAATATATATGAAATATTTTTAGAAATAGGAAGAAAAAGAGGATGTATCATTTCTGGTGGCAATATAGATGAAGAAAAAACAGCAAGAATTATTTTAGATGAATTTAAAAATGGAAAAATTGGAAGAATAACTTTAGAAGATGTGAAACATATATAAAAAAGGGAGAAAATTAAATGGAAGAATTCTTAGAGATAGATAGACCAAAAGAAGAAGTAGAATTGATGTCACCACTTACATGGGCATATATTGGTGATGCAGTATATGAATTATATGTAAGAAACAAATTAATAAACGAAACAAATTTGAAACCACATAAATTACATATAGAAGCTATTAAATATGTGAAAGCAAAAAGCCAAGCAGAAAAATTGAAAGAAATTTATGAGGATTTAACAGAAGAAGAAAAAAATATTGTAAGAAGAGGAAGAAATACGCAAAATCATCATTTACCTAAAAATTCTAATGTTCAAGAGTATATGTATGCAACAGCTTTTGAAGCATTAATTGGATATTTATATTTGACTAAACAAAACACAAGATTAAAAGAGATTTTTGAAATGACTTGCAAAAATTAGAAATATATAGTAAAATAGATATGTTAGAAAATAACATACCTTTTACTTAGCTATAGACTAGCACCAAATCTTAAGCTCAGTTAAAGGATAAAACAAAAATGGGAGGTGTAAAAATATGACAAAGGAAAGAAAACAAGAAATTATTAACACATATAAAAGAGAGGAAAACGATACTGGTTCGCCAGAAGTTCAAATCGCTCTTTTAACAGAAAGAATTAATGAATTAACAGAACACTTAAAAGTTCATAAAAAAGATAACCATTCAAGAAGAGGACTTTTAAAAATGGTTGGAAAAAGAAGAAACTTATTAAACTATGTAGCTAAAAAAGACATCAATAGATATAGAACAATAATTGAAAAATTAGGAATAAGAAAATAAGTTGTAAAAATAAGCCCGGTGTTATATATCGGGCTTAAAAAAGATTTTAGTAAACTTGAGATTAGGTAAGTAGCTTGTATGATGGACTGTTAGGGACGTGCCAAAACGGACAATTCTTGTCCAAAAGGGACAGACCTAGGCAATTGGGGACGTG
>CALYAB010000042.1 GCA_944393395.1 uncultured Clostridia bacterium | reverse complement strand
ACAAATATGTCAAATATGTTTTCAGAAACTACAATAACAACAGATGTAGACTTAAGTAAATTAGATGTAAGTAATGTAACTGATATGTCAGGTATGTTTTCATATAGTCACATAAAAAATATAGACTTGAGTGGATTGGATATGAGTAATGTAACAGATATGTCTAATATGTTTGAAAATAGTGAAGTAACAAGTGTAAATTTAAGCAATACAAATACAAGTAGTGTAGAATATATGAGTTCAATGTTTTACGCATGTACTAGTTTAACAAGTGTAAATTTAGAAGGAATAGATACAAGTAAAGTAATTGATATGAGGAATATGTTTGCATATTGTAAACAATTAACAACATTAGACATAAGCCAAATAAAAACAAGTAAAGTAACAGATATGTCTTATATGTTTTTGGAGTGTACAAGTTTAATAAACTTAGATGTTAGTAATTTTGATGTTACTAATATGATAAGTAACCCTAATGAAGTATTCAATATGTTTTATGGCATAACAGTACCTATAACCATTAGTTCTACATGGACAGAGGATATGAAAAAGCAAACAGGTTACAAAGGTGAGGGATTTATAGTGAAGTAATTATGATATTTACATTAATAGTAAAAATAAAAGATCAGTTATTAAATGGAAACACAAAATAAGAAGTATCATATAAATTTTGATACTTCTTACTTTATGCTTATAAAGATACAATTTATAAAAATAAAAATCTCAATACTAATCTCCTTTTAAAGCCTCAAATTTATCACTAAACTCTGGAGCATACTTCTTTAAATTAATAGGTCTTAGACTTTTATCAGTAAAACAATGTTTAGTTTCAGCAATAATCACATCATTTCCAGTTTTTTTATCTTTAACCTCATAACCAATAGTTAACCTAACACCATTATATTCTTTAACAATAACCCTAATAGAAATAGTATCTGAAAAAGTTACATGTTGTTTATATTTACACTTAACCTCTAAAACTGGAATAGTAATTCCTTGTTCTTCAAACTTTTCAAAAGGCATATTAGCATCTTGTAAATAGTAACATCTAGCTTCTTCTAAAAATCTAATATAATTAGAATGGTGAACAACTCCCATTTTATCTGTTTCATAATAGTTTATAGTTCTGTTATAAATAAAACTCATAAAAATCACATCCTTCAATGGGACATTATATAAAAATAAAAAATATATGTCAAATAATATGTTTATATAATTTTTACCATTTACCTAGAATTTATACAGTATAAATGATATAATGCAAATAGAAAAAATAAGCTAAAATAGAAAGTAGGAAAATAAATGAAAAAAATAAATGGAGTAATATTACAAGCCTTTGAATGGTATTTAGAAACACATCAAAATTGGTGGAACAAACTAGCAAGTGAAGCAGACAAGTTAGCAGATATGGGAATAACGGCAATATGGCTTCCACCAGCATATAAAGGAATTGGAGGAAAAGATGAAGTAGGATATGGAGTATATGACTTATATGATTTAGGAGAATTTGACCAAAAAGGAACGATAAAAACAAAATATGGTTCTAAAGATGAATATTTAAATTGTATTATGACATTAAAACAAGCAGGAATAGAAACATATGCTGATATTGTATTAAATCATAAAATGGGAGCCGACTTATTGCAGACTATCCCTGCAGAACAAGTTGACTGGGGAAATCATAATGCACTAGTAGCAAATGATAAGGTAGTTAGAGTAGCTACTAAATTTACATTCCCAGGAAGGAAAAATAAATATTCAGATTTTAAATGGAATTGGACACATTTTGATGGAATTGATTATGATGACAAATCAAAAGAACATGCTATATTTAGATTTAAAAATAAGACATGGAGTGGAGCAGTTGATGAAGAATTTGGAAATTATGATTATTTAATGGGTGCAGATTTAGATTTTAAAAATCCAGAAGTTGTAGAAGAATGTTTAAAATGGGGAAAGTGGTATTTAGAATTAACAAAAGTAGATGGATTTAGATTAGATGCTGTAAAACATATTGACGCAAATTTTTATAGAGATTGGATAAGAATTTTAAGAGAGCAAACAGAGGATGAATTATTTGCTGTTGGTGAATATTGGAGTGGAGATATTTCAAAGTTACATAGATATATAACAGAAACTGATGGAGAGATTTCGTTATTTGATGTTCCATTACATTATAATTTATATAATGCTTCAAGAGATGAAAATTATGATTTAAGTAAAATATTAGAAAGAACACTGGTAAAAGAAAATTCAAGCAAAGCAGTTACATTTGTTGATAATCATGATACACAACCAGGCCAAAGTTTAGCTAGCTATGTTGAAAGATGGTTTAAATTACCAGCATATTCACTAATTTTATTAAGAGATGAAGGATATCCTTGTGTATTTTTAGGGGATTTATATGGTATAAAACATGATAATATAGAGCCAATAGAAGAGCTGAAACTATTAATAGATTTAAGAAAAGAAAAAGCTTATGGAAAACAAAATGATTATTTTGATAATCCTAATTGTATTGGCTGGACAAGAGAAGGAGATGAAGAACATATTAAATCAGGTTTAGCAGTTTTAATTTCAAATAAGGAAGATTCAGTAAAAAAGATGTATATTGGTACTCGGAATGGCAGGAGAGAGATTTATTGATTCAATAGGTGGATGCCAAGAAGATGTTTATATAGATAGTGAAGGTTTTGGTGAATTTAAAGTAAAAGGAAAATCTGTTTCTGTATGGGTAAATGCTTAAAATTTTTGGCTATGATTAGTAACATTTTTTTACAATACAGTAGAAAAATTACAGTTTATATGTTACAATATAATAGATTTTGAAATATAAAGGAGAGAATGATGCCCAAATTTTTTGTACCAACTAATCAAATAGAAAAAGATAAAATAGTTATACAAAATGATGATGTTAATCATATAAAAAACGTATTAAGGGCTAAAGTTGATGATAAAATAGATATATGTGATTACAATACATCAAAGAACTATGTTTGCAAAATAGAAGAGATTGAAGATAAAGTTATAAGGTGTAAAATAATTGAAGAAATAGATTCTAATGTTGAATCAGAAGTAAAAGTAAGTATTTTTCAAGGGATTCCTAAGGCTGATAAAATGGAATTAGTTATACAAAAATCAGTAGAGTTAGGAGCTCATGATATAACACCAATTGAAATGAAAAGATGTGTTGTAAAGTTAAAAGAAAAAGATAAAACAAAAAAGATACAAAGATGGCAAAAAATATCTGAAGTTGCAGCAAAACAATCAGGAAGAGATATTATTCCTAGAATAAATAATATAATAAATATAAATAAATTATGTGAAAGTTTAGAGAAATATGATTTAGTATTAGTTGCTTATGAAAACGAGAAATTTAATACTTTAAAAAATGAATTAATAAAGATAAAAAATAATAAGAAAGTAAAGATAGCTATAATAATAGGTCCAGAAGGTGGAATAGATAAATCAGAAATAGAACAACTAGAAAAGTACAATGCTAAAATTGTTACATTAGGAAATAGGATTCTTAGAACAGAAACAGTGGCATTAAGTATGCTAAGTATAATAATGTATGAGCTAGATAGTTAAAAATATTATGTTGTTTTTATAAATAGGGAGGAATGAAAGAAAAAAATATGGATGGCAAAGATGTATTAGAAAAAACAATGGAAAAAAAGAAAATTCCAAAAGAAGTGTCGCAAGAAATCTTAAAGAAAATATTAAAAAATTTAATATTAGCCATAGTAGTGATGATATATTTTATTGTAGCAAATGTATGTTATACTAGATTTGAGTCAGAACAAATGGAAAGGATAATTCAAATATTTTCAGGAATATTCTTATTATCAGGATTAATAATTTTGGAGATTGCATATAAAAGAGAAAGTGGAACACTTACAATAATTGCTATAGAATTATTTGTATTGTCGATGCATGCTCTATTTATTAATCATATTACAATAGTATATGGCTTTGATTTTAGAATATATATATTAACTTCATCATATTTATTTGCAATATATTATGTGCTAAAATCAATAATAATATATACAAAAGCAAGAATGAAATATTTAAAAAGTCTTAGTGATATACCAGAAATATTAAAAGATGAACCGATAATAAAAGAAGCAAAAAAACGAAATAAGAAAGAAAAAGTAGTAGATTCAAACATAAATAATAACAAGGAAAAAGTAGAAGAAAAAAAGGTTAAAGAGAAAAACGTAAAAGAAACAAAACCTAAATCAATAAGAGTAAAAAATAGGAAAGTAACTAAAAAAACAGATAGTACAAGTAAGAAAAATGATAAACAAAATAAAAGTACAACCAAGCAGAAAACGCAAAATAAAAATGCAGATAGTAAAAAAGAGAATATTTTAGAAGAGAAAGAAAGCAAAACAAGTAGAAAACAAACTACTAAGACTACAGCTAAAAAGAAGACACAGAAAAAAAGTGTAAAAAAAGAAGAAGTGAATGATAATAAGAATATAAAAACAGAGGCAAAGAAGGAAGAGAAAAATAAAAAAACTAATAAAACAGAAGAAAAAACAGAAAAACAACAAAAGCCTAAATCAAAAAGAGGAAGAAAGAAAAAAGAAGAGGTAATAAAAAATGATTAAAAGTATGACTGGTTATGGAAAATCAAATTTATCAAAAAATTTAAGAGAATATCAAATAGAGATAAAAAGTGTTAACCATAGATATTTAGATGTTTCAATAAAAATGCCAAAGAGTTTAAGTTATCTCGAAGAAGAGATAAAAAGAATAGTTTCTTCAAATGTAAGTAGAGGAAAAATAGATGTTTTTGTAACATTTAACAATAATTCTCCAGAAGGAAGAGATATAAAAATAAATACAGAAATAGCAAAAATGTATATAAAAGAGTTAAAAAATTTAGCAGAATCAGAAGGTCTTATATCAGATATACCAGTAACAGAAATTTCTAAATTACCAGATGTTTTAACAATTCAAACAAATCAAGATGAAGAAACTATAAAAGATGAATTAAATGAAGTAACTCGGAATAGCTGTAAAAAATTTAATAGAAATGAGAAAAATAGAAGGTAAAAAAATTGCTCAAGATTTAAATGATAGGATTAATGATATAGAAGGAAAAGTTCAAAAAATATCTTCACTTTCTACTGGACTTATTGACGAATATGTAGTAAAATTAAAAACAAGAATAAAAGAATTATTGCAAGACCAAGAAGTAGATGAGTCAAGATTAGCTCAAGAGGTTGTAATTTATGCTGATAAATGTTCTATTCAAGAAGAAGTAACAAGATTAAATAGTCATATATATCAATTTAGAGAACTGTTAAATTCTAATGAAGCAGTAGGAAAAAAATTAGATTTTATGATTCAAGAAATGAATAGGGAAACAAATACTATAGGTTCAAAAGCAAATAATTTAGAAATAACAAATGAAGTTATAAACATAAAAACACAATTAGAAAATATAAGAGAACAGGTACAAAATATAGAATAAGAAGGGAATGATTTTATGCAATTAGTAAATATTGGATTTGGAAATATAGTTTCAGCAGAAAGAATAGTGGCTATTGTAAGTCCAGAATCAGCACCAATAAAAAGATTAATACAAGAAGCAAAAGATAATAAAACTGTAGTAGACGCAACTTATGGAAGAAGAACAAGAGCAGTATTAATAATGGATTCAGGTCATACTATATTGTCAGCAGTACAACCTGAGACTGTTGGTGGAAGAATCGATAAAAATATTTCACAAGAAGATAATTAAAAGCAAATTCAAAATATGTATTATTAAGAAAGGAATGAGGTTATAATGATAGTAAAACCAAGTGTTTCAGAATTACTTACAAAAGCAAATAATAGATATGAATTAGTAATTGCAACAGCTAGAAGAGCTAGACAAATTGCATCAGGTGCAAAACCATTAACTGATGTAAAAGAAGAGTCACCAGTAACTTTAGCTGCTAATGAAATTGCGGAAGGGAAGGTTACAATAGAATGTTAGTAATATTATCAGGAGTAGCAGGTGCAGGAAAAGATACAATAAAAAAAGAATTAATAAAAAGAATGGAAAATGTAGAATCATTACCTTCTTATACATCAAGAAAAATGCGTGAAGGAGATGTAGAAGGAGGAACATATCATTTTGTTTCAAGAGAAGAATTTGAAAAAATGATAGAAAATAAAGAATTTTATGAATATGATATCCATCATGATCAATATTATGGAACTTCTAGAAAGTTATTAAATGAAAAAATGAAAAGTGGGAAGATTATTGTTAAAGATATTGATGTAAATGGAACAGAGCATTTAAAAGAATTGTTGAGAAATGATACAAAAGTTGTAACAATCTTTTTGCGTGTACCAAAAGAGGAACTAAGACATAGATTAGAAAATAGAATAGATAAACCAAGTCCACAAGAAATTATATTAAGATTAAATAGATTTGATTATGAAGAATCTAGAATTAATATGTATGATTATGTGTTAAGAAATAATGATTTGGAAAAAACAGTGCAAATTATTATGACAATTATAGAAAATGAGGAGAGACTTGAAAAAGCTGGTAAATAATGTTTAGACAATCCTATTTATAAAATATATATAAATAAACATGAATAGAAATATTTATGTTTATTTTTTTTCTATTAAACAAACTCTTGTTTTTGTTTAATAAATATAGTATAATAATGACTGAAAATTTATAAGGGGCTAATTATTGGAAGATTGTATTTTCTAATAATAAAAATGGAGGGATTATGAACGATAAAATTATAATAAAAGGTGCAAAAGAACATAATTTAAAAAATATAAATTTAGAGATACCAAGAGACAAACTTGTAGTTATTACAGGACTATCAGGTTCAGGAAAGTCTAGTCTAGCCTTTGATACATTATATGCAGAAGGACAAAGAAGGTATGTGGAAAGTTTATCTTCTTATGCTAGACAATTTTTAGGGTTAATGGAAAAACCAGATGTACAAAGTATAGAGGGGCTATCTCCAGCAATATCTATAGATCAAAAAACAACTTCTAAAAACCCACGTTCTACAGTAGGAACAGTTACAGAAATCTATGATTATATTCGTCTTTTATATGCCAGAATAGGAGTTCCCTATTGCCCAAATTGTGGTAAAAAAATAGAAAAACAAACAATAGACCAAATTATTGATAATATTATGGAATTAAAAGAAGGAACAAGAATTCAAGTATTGGCACCTGTAGTAAGAGGAAGAAAAGGAGAATATAAAAAGCAATTAGAAGAATTCCAAAAAGAAGGTTTTGTTAGAGTTAGAATTGGTGGAGAAATGTATGAGCTTTCTGATGATATAGAATTAGACAGGAAGAAAAAACATAATATAGAACTAATAGTAGATAGATTGGTAATAAAGCCAGAAATTATTAGTAGATTAACAGAATCAGTAGAAGTTGCCTTAAAACATGCCAATAATCTAGTAGTAATTGATGTAGTAGGTGATAAGGAAAAACTATATAGTTGTAATTATGCATGTCCAGATTGTGGATTTAGTTTTCCAGAATTAACACCTAGAATGTTCTCATTTAACAATCCAATGGGAGCTTGCCCAACATGTACAGGAATAGGATATTTGATGAAAATGGATGAAGATTTAATTATTCCTGATAAAAATAAAACTTTATATGATGGTGTAAAAGCATTTGGATCAAGTACTATGAAAAAAGGCGATACAATGGCAAAAATGTATTTTGAAAGTATAGGAAGGCATTATGGAATAGATATAAGAGGTAAAAAAATAAAAGAATTGCCAAGAAGCTTTATGGAGAAAATACTTTATGGTACAGGAGATGAAGAAATTGACTTTGAATATACATCTGCAGCAGGAGTGAGAAAATTTAGAGCACCATTTGAAGGAGTGCTTCCAACATTAGATAGACGTCACAATGAAACAAAATCTCAAGGAATGAGAACTTTTTATGAAATGTATATGAATAATTCTCCATGTTATTCATGTAATGGAGCAAGATTAAAACCTGAAATCTTATCTATAAAAATTGGAGATAAAAATATAAATGAATTGACAGATATGCCTATAAATAAGATAATGGACTACTTAGATAATTTAGAATTAAATAAAACGGAAGAAATGATTTCTGATTTAATTTTAAAAGAAATTCATCAAAGATTACAATTTTTAATAGATGTTGGATTAGAATATTTAACATTATCAAGAAGTGCAGGTACATTATCAGGAGGAGAAGCACAAAGAATAAGACTTGCAACTCAAATAGGTTCAGGATTAACAGGAGTATTATATATATTAGACGAGCCAAGTATTGGATTACATCAAAGAGATAATGATAAATTATTGGCAACACTAAAAAAACTAAGAGATTTAGGAAATACATTAATTGTTGTAGAACATGACGAGGATACTATGTATGCAGCAGATCAAGTAATTGATATTGGGCCAGGAGCAGGAACACATGGTGGACAAGTAATGGCTCAAGGTACAGCAGAAGAGATTAAACAAGTAGAAAAATCAATTACAGGAAAATACTTAAGTGGAAGGCTAAAAATACCAGTACCTAAAAAAAGAAGAAAGCATACAAAATCTAAAGTAATAGAAGTCCAAGGTGCTACAGAAAATAATTTGAAAAATATAAGTGTAAAATTTCCATTAGGTGTATTTACTTGTGTTACAGGAGTATCTGGATCTGGTAAATCAACACTAGTAAATGAAGTGTTATATAAAACCATTGCTAAGGAATTAAATGGTTCTAATGAAAAGCCAGGAAAATGTAAAGGAATAAAAGGAATAAAACAGATAGATAAAATTATAAATATAGACCAATCACCGATAGGAAGAACACCACGTTCAAATCCTGCAACTTATACAGGTGTATTTGATTTAATAAGAGATATATTTGCAGAAACAGAAGAAGCAAAATTAAGAGGATACAAAAAAGGGAGATTTAGCTTTAATGTAGCAGGAGGAAGATGTGAAAGTTGTAATGGTGATGGTGTTCATAAAATAGAAATGCATTTTTTACCAGATATTTATGTACCTTGTGAAGTATGTAAAGGAAAACGTTATAATAGAGAAACATTAGAAGTAAAATATAAAGGAAAAACAATAGCAGATGTTTTGGATATGACAGTAGAAGAAGCATTAGAATTTTTTGATAAAATTCCTAAAATAAAACAAAAGATTCAAACATTATATGATGTTGGATTAAGTTATATAAAATTAGGGCAACCGTCAACAACATTATCAGGTGGAGAAGCTCAAAGAGTAAAATTAGCAACAGAATTATCAAAAAGAGCAACAGGAAAAACTTTATATATATTAGATGAACCAACAACAGGTCTTCACATAGCAGATGTTCATAAGTTAGTTGATATTTTACAAAGATTAGTAGATACAGGGAATACTATTATAGTAATTGAACATAATTTGGATTTGATAAAGACTTGTGATCATATTATAGATTTAGGACCAGAAGGTGGAGAAAATGGAGGAGAAGTTGTAGCTGTTGGAACACCTGAACAGATTTGCTTAAATGAGAAAAGTTATACAGGAAAATTTTTAAAGAAATATTTGGATAAGTAAGTGGCTAGATAATGGAATTATAGGTACTAGAAAAAATTATCTAGTAACATGAATAATATAAAAACAAAAGGAACTCGAATTTTCGAGTCCCTTTTGTTTTAAACATAATTTTTGTTTAGATTTACAAAAATCTTTTCAAATCGATAAGTATATAAAGTAGTCATTTGGTAAATACTAAAAAATAGTTACGATTCACAGCTATCACAAATTTTTAGATGTTTTTAGGTCGTGAATAGTAACAAAAAATAGAGGAGTTGATTTCATGTATAATTTTAGAACAGATTTAGCGGCTGAAAGAAGAGAGTTGTATAAAACTGCTAATAATTTAGAAAATGATATTAATGGAATTGAAAGTGAAGAACAACAAATTAATGAAAACATAAAAGTTGATAGAGTAAAAATAACTAATGAAGAAGGAGAAAATGCAATAGGAAAGCCTAAAGGTGTATATGTTACAATTGATATAAAAAATTTAAAAATTGCTCGGAGAGGAAGAAATACAGAAATCGTCTGATGTTCTTTCAGATGAATTAAGAAAAATAGTTGATAGCCATGTTGATAAAAATGCTGAAATATTAGTTGTAGGGCTTGGAAATATCTATGTTACTCCAGATGCTTTAGGACCTAAAGTAATAAATGATATTGAAGTAACTAGACATATGATAAAATACTTACCTCAATATGTAAAAGAAGGAGCAAGGAATGTAAGTGCTATTTCTCCGGGAGTTTTAGGAACAACGGGGATTGAGACTGTGGAGATATTAAAGGGTATTGTAGATAACATTCATCCAAAGCTAGTAATAGTAATAGATGCATTAGCGTCTAGAAGTATTGAAAGAATAAATAGTACTGTGCAAATATCAGATACAGGAATTGTGCCAGGTGCAGGTGTTGGAAACACTAGGAAAGAAATAAGTCAAAATACTTTGGGAATTCCCGTAATTGCTATAGGTATTCCTACTGTTGTTGAAACAGCTGTATTAGTTAATGATTCATTAGATTTATTTATAACTAAATTGCAAGATGAAGCAAAGTCTAATGATTATTTAAATGAATTGAAACAAGAAGATAATTATGAAGAGATAAAAGAGGCTTTGGTACCACAAGATTATAATTTAATAGTTACACCTAAAGAGATTGATGGTTTAATAGAAAATATGAGTCAGATAGTGGCTACAGGAATAAATCAGGCTATATAATTTTCAAAATTTGTGAAAAATGGTTGAAAAAAAATCTTTCTTAATATATAATTTTAGTATAATAATAGGGAGAGAGGGATTTTTATGGAAAAAGAAAATAATGTTAAAAAAACTAGTAAAGAAGAACCAAAATTCACTAAAGTAGATTCTAAAGATTTGAAAAAAGAAAAAAACAAAGAAAAAGAAATGAATAGTATAGATAATAAAAAAAGTGCAAAAAGTAAGAAAAGTAAAAGTACAACCCAATCAAAAAATAACAAAGTAGGATATTGGGTTGGAGGAGTAGTGTTAATATTAGTAGTATTAGCAATAGTAACAGCATTAATATTATTGCCTGCCACTCCAGATAAAACTATTGAAGGAATGTTGAATTGTTTAAAAAATGGAGATTTTGAAAATATAAATAAATATGTTGATTATAATCAAATCGTTAATCAATCAGAGATGTTAGAAAATTCAGAAGGGGACCAAGAATTACAAACTTTATTATTTAACCAATTATCTTGGAAAAATCTAAATATAAATAAAGAAGAGGAGAAAGCAACAGCAGAAGTTGAGATAACAAATAAAGATTTTGAAAAAGTTATATCAAATTATACAGAAGAAGCTTTAAAGATAGCTTTTAGTGGACAATCTTTTACAGAGGAAGAGCAAATGAATAAATTAAAAGAACAATTGAAAAATGAAGAAATTGGAACAAAGACAGTAACAACAACAGTTCAAATGATAAAACAAGATGGAAAATGGAAAGTACAAGTAGATGATAATTTGATTAATGCTTTATTACCAGGGCTACAAGATGCTATAAATTCTTTGAATTCAATTATAAATGGATAAGCATTAAAAAACAAAAAGCACATCAATACAATAATAAAATAGTTGGTGTGCTTTTTGGTATTATAGAAAAATACTAAATATTTTTCATCATATCACTATTTTTTTGATTATATTTATATATTTTACAGATATCACAATTTAGACAGATTGATATACGATTTTCAAAAATTAATTGTAAGGTATTTATAAATTCATCAATATTATTATCAATCAAATGAATATAAATCTTTTTAGGAAGTATATTTAAAAGGGTGTTTAAGGTATAGTCATTTGATGAAAAAGATATATCACTTAAATATTTTGCATTAAATAATTCGTCTGAATTTATTATTAAATTTTTATTTTCATCTAATAGAGTAGATTCGGATTTCTTATATATTAAATGAACAATATTAGTATTACTAGGTTGAGAATTTACATATAGTTTTAAAAGAGAAATAAATTCCATATATTCTTTTTCAACTATATAATTAGATACTGCTTCAGATATAATTTTATCTAAAATAGAATTATATTTTTGTAATCTAAAATTAATAAAACCATCTAATACAAGGACTTTATTATTAGATATAAAAGAATATATACTATCATATAAAGACTGAAATTTATCATCAAAATATTTATAATATTCATCTGATAGTAAATTATAACAATTTTTTAAAATTTTATCTCGTTCTATAGAATCAAAATAAAAATAATTTTTATTAATAAATCTTTTTAGTAAAATATCTTCAAACTCATCAATAATAAGAAAAGAAAGAAGAGAGCTCATTTTGGAATAAAAATATGAAAAGTCATTAGAAAGATAATGAATAATAATATTTTTATAATTTTTAAATGTATTAGTTGAAAAACAAATATTTTTAATATCTGCATATTTTAATTCATTTTGTAGATAGTCTAGTATTTTAGAATTATTGGTTTTTATACATAAAGATTTCATACACAAAAATACCCCTTTCTAATAAAACTAGTATCTACAATTTTTTGAAAACTTATACATTATAATATGATAATAAAAGAATAATGTGAGACATTTGGACCAGGTCTAAAAATGTTTTTTCCTATTCAAAAAATAAGGACAAATCTCGCAAAACGAAATTTGTCCTTTAACATATCAAAAGAAAATTAATAATAAATCATATAATCTATATCTGGAAATACACAATCCTTTTTAGCGATATCTTTTAAGAAATCTTCATCAATATTATCTTCTTTTATTTGATAATATAATTTTGTAAATCTTCCAATATGATCTTTTATTCTTTTTTTAGCATAATCAACCATCGTACCATTTGTTATAATAAATAACCAATCACTACTTTGAGCTAATAATAATTCTCTAGCACATTGATTTAAAGCTTTTTTCTTTAATCCTTTACTATTTGGAAATAAATGTGCTAACTCACACATTCTATCTCCAGCAACATGAAGATGTCTATGAACATAATCATTAGAAGGATTTAGCCAAACTTCACTATATCCATTAGCACCCCAACTTGAACGACATGGGGAAGCAACTTGCATATTAGGGTATTTATCAATATATTCAGAAGGTGTAATTAATTCAAAATTACAATCATCATAATAAATCTTTTTAAATAAAACGTATAACCAATAAGGACCTTCATACCACCAGTGTCCATATAATTCTGCATCATAAGGACATAAAACAATAGGTGGATTTTCTGTATATTGGGCAAGGTTTTCAATTTGTGCATTTCTGGAGTCAAAGAAATGACCTGCTTGTCTTTCTGCTGAATCTTTTGCCCATTGAAGATTATAATAATCCTTAAATTCTGTTTTTCCTGTTATTCTATAGTATTTTATGCCTGTATGTACTCTTACACCATTATGTGCTATATATGGTTTAATATAATCATAATCAGCGTCATATCCAATATCACGATAAAACTCTCTATAATTATAATCTCCAGGATAACCATCAATAGAGCTCCAAACTTGTCTAGATGATTCAATATCTCTACCAAAAGCAATAACGCCTTCAGGAGAAACAATTGGAGCAAATGTACCATATAATGGGGTAGGGTCAGCATATAAAATACCATGTGACTCTGTTATAATATAGTCAATTCCAAATTCTTTTAAATATTTATCAGCTTCTGGTACATAACCACATTCAGGAAGCCAGATTCCACGAGGTTTTCTGCCAAAGTATCTTTCATAAGTTTGTACACCTACAGCAATTTGAGCTTTTACAGTTTTTTCATTTACATATAGGATAGGAAAATATCCATGTGTAGCACCACAAGTGATAATTTCTAAAACTCCAATATCTTGAAAATGTTTGAAAGCATCTATTAAATTACATTTATATACATCTTTAAATAAATGTAAATCATTAGAATATCTATCAAAATAATAATGTGATAATTTATTTAATCTTGCATCACCAGCAGTCCTTTTTATTTCTTTTTCAGATAATTCAATTAACCTTTTTAAATATTTAATATATTTCCTTTGTAATAATTTATTATCTAGCATAGAAAGTAGAGGAGGTGTCATTGACATAGTAATTCTAAAATTAACGCCTTCATCTACAAGTTTTTGGAAATTTGTTAATAATGGTATATATGTTTCTGATATTGCTTCATATAGCCATGATTCTTCTAAATAGTCATCACTTTC
>CALYAB010000041.1 GCA_944393395.1 uncultured Clostridia bacterium | reverse complement strand
TCAACTGCTCAAGCGAAGCTTGAAAAAAATATATAAATTCGTGGAAAAATGTGTCTAAAAACTTGACCTAAATCCACAGAGGTAAGTTCTTTCAAGTGCCGAGTACAAGTTGACTTGAACAACGGTACTGTTGTAGCATCAGATGTAGATCCTTTACGGATTGAAAACGTTATCGAAGTAGTCGAAAACTGCTTTGAAATTACAGGCGTTGACATTGACACAACGGATGTGGTTTTTGAGGTTGAAAAACCTGCTGTAGAAGAAAAACCAAAAACTAAAAGCAAGGTTGACAAAACCGCCCTTGAAGCAGACTCTGCTGATGATTTGTCTTTTAAAAAGATTGAGTTTCAGAATAACGATGTAGAAAAGCAGATGAACAAGTTGCTTGATATCATTTATTGGATGATGTATAAGAAAAATGTTCCTGCAGATAAGATTGTAAAACATTTGCTTGCTACTGGAAGAGAAATCGCAATGAGATTTAATCCTAAACCTTCTATAAGTGTGAATGTTGGCGACATTGTTGATTGCCAATATGGAACTCACCTGGATAGTGAAATTTCTGGTGGCCATGTTCATGCTTTGGTATGTAACATTATAGATAATACTGTTTTTGTAATTCCTATTACTAAACAGATTATTGAAGGGCAGTTCTATTTGCCATTCAGTGTTGAAAAAGATGTTGTTTATACTGAGCCTGACAAGTATAATGACGGCACATTACTGTTAGATAGAGGAAGTTATGTAGGTATTGAACGCTTGGATGAGGTGATTGGTAAAGCACTTCCTGAATTCTTTGATGAAGTTATAGAGGTCTTGCCTGAAGCATATTGTTTCGATAGTTTAACGTTTACTGACAAATCTTATGATGAAGAGGATGTTGGAGATTTTGAACCTGAAGATACTACTACTGCAGATACAGTAGTTGACAACGAAAATGGAGTAGGTTCTATAAGTGAAGATGTAGAAAATGTATCTGAAAGTGTAACAATTGCCGAAAGCACCGAAACAGAACCGGTATCTGATACCATTGCAAAAGATTTCTCCAAGTTTGACAATGTTGAAGATGCCTTGGCAGAATTAATTGGCGAGAGCATCCAGGCATTGGACAAAAATTCCGATTTGGAACCGCAGTTAGATGATTTCTTAACAACAATTGGAATTTCAAATGAAATTCTGATAAAACAGGCTTTTCTCGTTGCATGCAAAGTAAAAAAGGTTAAATATGAAAGTGTCCTCATTGAACTCAAAAATCAGAATCCTGAGCAAAAAGAGGATGAGATTAAACAAGCTTTGAAAGATGCTTTCAAGACCTGGATTAGTACAAACTATCCGACAATAACTGAACAGTTTCCGAAGATTTCTATTATGTCTTTGTTGAAGTTTTTTGCAAAGAACTATAAGTAATTATATAAATGTAGTAATAGGCTTTTGATACTGTTATGTGACTTTATGTTTTATGGTGTGGAAGATATTTCTTTCACACCATTTTTAACTTTAAGGATAAACCACGGACTATGCCCGTGGTAATGGAAAAATTATAGTTTTGAACAAAGTAACAAAAATCCCCACCTCAAACATGATATAATATTAAAAGTTTGACGGCTTAAAATATTAATTATGAGAGGAGGGGGACGTATGAAAAGTCTATACACAGATAATTTAGCACACACAACGTGGGAATGCAAATATCATATAGTGTCTGAACCAAAATTTAGGAGAAAAGAAATATATGGAAAATTGAAACAAGAGATAGGAATGATATTGAAGGAACTATGCATTATTTTTATGGCCGACTAGTAACCATCTAGTAACATTTAATTTAATAAATACATTTAAAACACTTGATAAAAAGAAATTTTAATGATATAGTAACAAAGTAAAAAAATAAACTTAGGAGGACCGATTAATAATGAGATTATTTAAAACATATAGTGAAAAGGAAGTAAAAAGGGTAAAACCAATAGTAAAAAAGATAAATGAGCTTGAAGAAGAAATATCAAAATTAAAAGATAGTGAACTAAGAGGAAAAACAGAATATTTTAAAAAGCAATTAGAAGAAGGAAAAACATTAGACGATATATTACCAGAAGCATTTGCTGTTGTAAGAGAAGCATCAAAAAGAGTTTTAGGAATGAGACATTTTGATGTACAATTAATAGGTGGAATTATCTTACATCAAGGAAGAATTGCAGAAATGAAAACTGGTGAAGGAAAAACATTAGTTGCGACTTTACCTGTATATTTAAATGCACTTGAAGGAAAAGGTGTTCATGTTATTACTGTCAATGACTATCTAGCAAAAAGAGATAGTGAATGGATGGGAAAATTATACAAATTCTTAGGATTATCTGTTGGTCTAGTTATTGCAGGAATGGATCCTAAAGCAAAACAAGAAGCATATAATGCAGATGTTACATATGGTACAAATAATGAATTTGGATTTGACTACTTAAGAGACAATATGGTTATATATAAAGATCAGTTAGTACAAAGAGGTCTACATTATGCTATTGTCGATGAGATAGATAGTATTTTAATTGATGAAGCTAGAACACCTCTTATTATTTCAGGAAGAGCAAATCAATCTTCTGACCTATACAAAAAAGCTGACAATTTTGTAAGAAGATTAACTCCAAAAGTTATTGTTGAAGAAGATGTAAAAGATTTTGAACAAGCAGAAGATAATGAAAAATATGATTATATAGTAGACTTAAAAGCAAAATCAGCATCACTTACATTGAAAGGTATTAAAAAAGCAGAAGAAGCATTTGGATTAGAGAACTTCAATGATTTAGAAAATTCAACATTAGTACATCATGTTAATCAAGCTTTAAGAGCTCATGGTGTAATGAAAAAAGATATTGACTATATTGTAAAAGATGGAGAAGTATTAATTGTTGATGAATTTACAGGTCGTATTATGTATGGAAGAAGATATAATAACGGATTACATCAAGCGATTGAAGCTAAAGAACATGTAAAAATAGCTGACGAATCAAAAACTTTGGCTACTATAACATTCCAAAATTACTTTAGAATGTACAACAAATTGTCTGGTATGACTGGTACAGCTATGACAGAAGAAGCAGAATTTGAAGAAATATACAATTTAGACGTTGTTGAAATACCAACAAACAAACCAATGATTCGTAAAGATGAAAATGATGTAATTTATAAAAACGAAAATGCAAAATTCAAAGCTATTGTAAAAAGTATAAAAGAAAGTCATGAAAAAGGACAACCTGTTCTAGTAGGTACAATATCAATAGAGAAATCTGAAAAATTAAGTAAACTATTAAAAAAAGAAGGAATAAAACATGAAGTATTAAATGCTAAATACCATGAAAAAGAAGCTGAAATTGTTGCACAGGCTGGTAAATTTGGAGCAGTAACAATAGCAACAAATATGGCAGGACGTGGTACTGACATTATATTAGGTGGAAATAGTGAGTTTTTAGCAAAGGAAGAAATGAGAAGAAAGAAAATATCTCATGAGTTAATTGAAGAATCAAATACATTTTATGAAACAGATGATGAAGAAATATTAAATGCTAGAAAAGAATTTAAAAAATTAGTTGATAAATATGATGAACAAATAAAAGAAGAAAAGGAAAAAGTTATTAAAGCTGGTGGTTTAAAAATAATTGGTACAGAAAGACATGAATCAAGAAGAATTGACAACCAGTTAAGAGGACGTTCAGGACGTCAAGGAGATATTGGTGAATCTAAATTCTATATTGGACTAGATGATGATTTAATGAAAATCTTTGGAGGAAATACAATAACAAAAGTATATAATTCTTTAGGTGCAGATGAAGATATGCCGATAGATTCAAAAATCATATCTAGAGCAGTTGAAAATGCACAAAAGAAGGTAGAAGGAAGAAACTTTACTATACGTAAAAATGTATTAAAATATGACGATGTAATGAATGCACAAAGAGAAATTATCTATGCGCAAAGACGTGAAGTTCTTGATGGAGAAAATATACATGATAATATAATTGATATGATTAACTCTGTTGCAGAGGCTACAGTAAATACATATGTTGAAAGTGAAGAACAAAAGGTAAATATAGAAGCATTAAACCAAGATATTTTAAATACTTATGGAATTGATATGCTAGAATATATTAAAGAAAATGCTTCAGAACCACAAAAAATTTCAGAAGAACTTATTAAAAAAGCAAATGCAAAATACACAGAGAAAGAAGTAGAAATTGGTTCTGACGAAATGAGAGAACTTGAAAGAGTTGTTATGCTTAAGGTTGTAGATGAAAAATGGATGAATCATATAGATAGTATGGATGAGCTAAAAAATGGTATAGGACTTCGTGCTTATGGTCAACAAGATCCTGTAGTAAAATACAGAATTGAAGGTATGGATATGTTTGATGAAATGATATCAGACATAAAAGTAGATGTAACAAAAATCCTTATGAATATTAGACAACAAGGAGAAGCTAGAAGACAAGAAACTGTAAAAATTACAGGTGCAGCATTAGAAGCAATTCATAGTGTTGATGGTGGTTCAAAAATTGGAACTGATGTAGATAGAACAGTAAGAAATGAAGGACCAAAAATAGGTAGAAATGACCCTTGCCCTTGTGGAAGTGGAAAGAAATATAAAAATTGTTGTGGGAGAAATAATTAGATAGCTAATTTAAAGGCTTTTTAGTAAAATAAAAAAAACAAAAGTAAAGTACAAACACACTTTCTTATTGGACAAAATAGTTTGATAAGAAGGTGTGTTTTATTTTGGAATAGAATATGAAATATTAATTTTGGCTTAAAAAATATTATTTTATGAAAACAAGGTTCTTTATGTTTACAAAGGGATGTATTATTATAAAAGAAGATTCTTGATTTTTTCAACCAAATAAGATAATATAAACAGTGATAGGAGAGTGATAAAATGATAGAATTAGAAGAAAATACAAAACTTCTAAAAAAACTAGAAGAAAAATTAAAAGAATTGGGTGAATCTCTTTGACATTTTAAAACTAGAAAATGAATTAAAAGAATTACAAAGAGAAACATTGAAAGAAGATTTTTGGCAAGACAGTAATAATTCAAACAAAGTACTATCAAAAATAAAAAAAGTAAAAAATAAAACTACAAAATATAACAATATAAAAAAAGAACTAAACAATTTAAATGAATTAACAGAATTAGTAAATATGGAACCAGATGAAGAAATTGCAAAAGAAATAATAAAAAATACACATAAAATAGAAAAAGATCTAGAAAAATTTGAAGTTGAGATCTTATTATCAGGAAAATATGATAGTAATAATGCAATTGTTACAATTCATCCAGGAGCAGGAGGAACGGAATCTCAAGATTGGGCAGAAATGCTATATAGAATGTATACAAGATGGGCAGATAAGAATGGCTATAAAGTATCAGAATTAGATTATTTAGAAGGTGAAGAAGCTGGCATAAAAAGTGTTACTTTTGAAATTATAGGTGAGAATGCTTATGGGTATATGAAAGGAGAGATGGGAGTACATAGATTGGTTAGAATTTCTCCTTTTGACAGTGGAGGAAGAAGACATACTTCCTTTGCATCAGTAGAAGTTTTGCCAGAAATTACGGATGATATACAAATAGAAATAAACCCTGATGATTTAAGAATAGATACATATAGAGCATCTGGAGCAGGAGGGCAACATATCAATAAAACATCATCTGCTGTAAGAATAACACATATACCAACAAATATAGTAGTTGCATGCCAATCAGAACGTTCTCAACTGCAAAATAGAGAAACAGCAATGAAAATGCTTAAATCAAAATTATTTGATTTAAAAGAAAAAGAACAGAAAGAAAAAATAGAAGATTTAAAAGGAGAACAAATGGAAATTGCATGGGGAAGTCAAATAAGATCATATGTTTTTTGCCCATATACTATGGTAAAAGACCATAGAACTAATTATGAGGTTGGCAATGTAGAGGCTGTTATGGATGGAAAAATTGATGACTTTATGGAAAGCTATTTAAAATTTTGCCAATAATAATATTGTAATATATGAAAATTAATAATATATACTTGACATAAAACAGGAGGGGAGTGTATAATATCTGCTGTAACATATCAATATTGCACTGTTTTAATTTAACTGTGCATATAAACACGAAAGGAGGCAATTTATGCCTGGATATTATTTACATTTTGCAGCTTGTCAAGTGGATTTATTAAAGAATCGGAGTTTTGTACTTGGAGTAGAAGCTCCAGATTTGTTAAAAAAACATGTTAAATTTTGTGGAGGAATTGAAGAGGCTCATGCTAAATACGATTCCCTTCGCACAAGTGAAATGCCTGAATATTGTGAGTTGCAAACACGTATCCTGCAAAAGGAAAGTGCAGGCAACGACGAAGGTCTACACTTTGGAGTGAGTAGCCAACCTGATGTTCAAGCTTGCTGGGCAAGTTTAACAGAGGAAAAGAAAGCAAACCCTTTTTATAGGGGGTACATTTGGCATCTTTTAACAGATGCTATAATGTACGGACGTCTGAATATTAATGCTAAATTTCAGAACTTTCTTAAGAAAAATGACGGTCGGCCTAATATAGAAGACCTTTATAAGGCAGAGGTAAAAAAACTTCATGCAGATTGGGACAAGACAAATGCTCTTGTTCGTGACACCTACCCAGAGGTTATTCTGCCTGAAGAAGTTATGGAATTAGGTGTAGTACAGTTCATTGAAAAGGGGGATTTGGTATATGTTGATTGGCATATACTTAAAGATACAATTGAGTATCTTAGAACTTTTGATCCTCTGAATGGCGACATGAATTCTATAATCGAAGACGTGTTGAGAAATATCTAAACCAACCTTTCAATCCTAAGCTAATATGTGGCTTAGGATTTTTATTTTCACTTTGAGTTGCGTAATTTAAAGTTTCATAGTTGTTACTATTCAATAAAAAATGGTTTATTTAATGTAGATATAGCTAATCTAATAAAAAAAGGATATTCAATTGATGTCCATGTTTTGTCTGTAAGCAAATCAACATAAAAGAGTAGTATTGAAATATGCTACTTTTTTATGTTATAATAATATTGTAACTAATATGTAATGCACAGAAAGGAGATATTATGTATAATTCATGCATAAAATTAATTTTAAACGAAAAACCAATATGTACTCTGGGTCCAATAATGGATCCTGAACAGGAGGAAAGCATCATCAATTTTATAAAGAACAAAAAGGATGTTCTCGTAGGAAAAGATGATAAAAAACAATTAATTCTTGTAAAAGCTGAAAAAAATGATGTGTTACAAGAATTGAAAAAGAAACTTGAACATAGTATCTCTACAGGAGTTACTGCAGGCAAAAATCAAAAATAAGTTTATTCCCCAGAAACAAAGTTCTTATGTTTCTGGGGAGCTCCTTTCTAATATAGAACAATAGTGGATTTTAATATGTAAAAAGAAAAAAATAGGTAAATATTTGACATATACAGACATAATCGAATATAATAATAATGAGTTAAATTTAAATAAATTTAACTTTTTACTATTGAAAATAAAGAAGGTGCTCACATGACGAAAAACATAATAGTATTAAAGTTTGGAGGTAGTTCTGTTTCAAATAATGAAAACTTAAAAATTGTTGCCAATAAAATAATTGATTTTAAAAATAATGATAAAAATATTGTTGTTATTTTATCAGCTCAAGGAAAGACCACAGATAAATTAATTAAAGAAGCTTATGAATTAACAGATGATGTTAACAAAAGAGAATTAGACGCTTTAGTTAGTTGTGGAGAGCAAATGTCAGCAGCAAAGCTTAGTATCTTATTAAATAGTTTAGGTTTTAGTTCAGTATCCCTAACAGGTTGGCAAGCGGGTATTTATACTAATAATACTAACCAAGATGCACTTATAGAAAATATAAATACTGATAGAATAAACAAAGAATTAGACAATGGAAATATAGTTATTATAACAGGATTTCAAGGAATAAACGAAAATCTTGATATAACAACATTCGGCAGGGGAGGCTCTGATACAACAGCAGTCGCAATTGCAGCAGCACTAAAAGCCAAAAACTGTTATATTTTTTCTGATGTAGATGGCATATATTCATCAGATCCTAACAAGGTTGATGGAACTAAGAAATTAACAAACATTTCATATGAAGAAATGTTGCAATTATCAAATGAAGGAGCAAAAGTTTTGCATAATAGATGTGTTGAAATTGGTGAAAAATATAAAATACCAATTATAACAAAATCGACTTTTAATGATAATTATGGAACTGTTATTTCTGACGAAAAAATAGAAAAAAATGAGATAAAAAGTATTATTAAAAAAGAAATATCAAGAATTTCAATAATAGGTAACGGAATTATTCGAAATACAGATGCTATGTTAAAAGTAATAAACTTTACAAAAGAAAATAAATTAGAAATGTTAGATTTTGATGTTTCTGAAAGTAAAATATCTATAACTTTTAGAGATTTTGTTAATGATAAAATGTTGAAAAAACTACATGATGAAATATTTGCTGATAAATAATGAAAATGGAACGTTTGGGACACGCCAAAACGTTCCATTTTCATTATTTTTACATTATAGAAAATTGCATTTCCTATAATGCAAAAAACAACGTTGCACAGAAAAATTGCTATGCAATTTTTCGCGTCGACAAATCTTTACGCTTTTTGAGAACTTAAATATATATAGTTAAATTAGAAAAGTAGAGAAAAGTTCTCGCAAAGCGAGATTTGTCCTAACTTTTAGTTCTAAAATAGACAACCTCTGAATATATATAATTTAGAATAAAATTTGGAGGTATTTAGTGATATGACTATTGATGAAAGAAAAACAATAAATACGGCTGTAATTCAAAATTTAATATTAGAAAATAGGGGAAAATTAAGTATATCTGGAGTTTTAGATGTTTTAAGTTTTGATGATCAAGTAATTATGGTAGAGACAGAATTAGGATTGTTAACTATCAAAGGAGAAAATCTTAGAATAACGAAATTAAGTATTGACACTTCAGAAGTAATTGTGGAAGGAAATATATCTTACTTAGCATATAGTAATAAAGATGTAGAAAAAAACAAAGGTAGTATTATTAGTAAAATTTTTAAATAAATTAGTTGCACAATAGGGGGAAGGCAATGATAGTTAATCAAATACAGTTATTTTTTATATTTATAATAAATGGTTTATTAATTGGTTTATTATTTGATTTTTTCAGAATACTGAGAAAAGCTATAAAAACATCTGATTTTATAACTTATATAGAAGATGTATTATTTTGGATTTTTACAGGTTTAATAATATTATATTCTATATTTACATACAATAATGGTGAAATCAGATTGTTTATGTTTATAGCAATATTAATAGGGATTATTATATATATGGCATTAATAAGTAAATTTATAATAAGTGCTAATATGTTAATAATAAATACTGTTAAAAAGATTTTTTCTACAATATTTAAAATAATAAAAATACCTTTAAATCTAATAAATAAATTGATGAGAAGACTTTTTTTAAAACCCATATCGTTTGTGATAATAAATCTTAGAAATTATTTTACAAAAATTTTAAAAAAATTTGATAATCTATTAAAAAAAGCAAAACTATCTAATAAATTTGTAAAAAATACAAAAAATTAGAAGGATTTAAATAAAATTTGTAGAATAATATAAGTATGAAACTTTTACGAACTGGAGAGAAAAACTGATGAAAAAGAACAGAAAAATATTGAAAATTTTATTAATATTAGCGATAGCTATATATGTTATTTTTGTTTTTATTAATCAACAAAAAACTTTAAATGAATATAGTAAAAAATCTGAAGAATTACAACAGCAGATAGCAGACGAAGAAAACAATAATC
This sequence comes from uncultured Clostridia bacterium, assembly GCA_944393395.1. Taxonomy (GTDB): domain Bacteria; phylum Bacillota; class Clostridia; order TANB77; family CAG-508; genus CAG-269. The sequence goes on along the minus strand of CALYAB010000041.1, from coordinate 4,498 downwards.
AAGAATTAAATCAGAAAAAAGATGATGTTAATTCATTAGAATTTATTGAAGAAATGGCTAGAGAAAAATTAGATATGTATCATCCTAATGAAAGAGTATATATGGATCAAGGAATGTAATCTTTTAGATTATATTCTTTTTTTGGAAAATTTTGTTTATTTTTTTTCTAATTTGTGATATAATATGTATTGTATTAAATTCGCTTTTATTCCCAAATAAAAAATATATAAAAAAATAAAATAATAGGAGGTTTTATGTTGGATTTAGAATCAATGAATTTATCAGAGCTAAGAGCATTAGCCAAAGAACAAAATATAAAAAATATTTCTAGACTAAAGAAGGAAGAAATTATAGAAGTATTAAAACAAGTTTTAAATACTACATCTGAAGAAAATGAAAATCATGATGAGTATAGTAATAATGAGACAAAAAAAGAAACAGTAGAGAGAGAATATGACGAGAATGGGGAGCCAATAATTGACTATAAATTAACTAATGAAGGTGACGAAATAGTTGAAGGTATATTAGATATAATGCCTGATGGTTATGGATTCTTAAGAGGTGATAACTATTTATCAAGTGAAAAAGATGTATACATTTCTATGGTACAAATAAGAAGATTCAGACTTGATACAGGAGATATAATAAAGGGAATATCAAGATTTAGAGAAGGCGAAAAATTTCCTTCATTAATATTTGTTGGAGAAGTTAATGGAGAACATCCTGAAAAAGCAATAAAAAGAAAAAGATTTGACGAATTAATACCTATTTATCCAAACGAGAAATTAAAATTAGAAACAGTACAAAATGATTATGCTACTAGAATAATAGACTTAATGTGTCCTATTGGAAAAGGTCAAAGAGGAATGATTGTTGCACCACCTAAAGTAGGAAAAACAACTTTATTAAAGAAAGTAGCAAATAGTATTACTCAAAACAATCCAGAAGTAGAATTAATTGTTCTTTTAATAGATGAAAGACCAGAAGAAGTTACAGATATGAAAAGATCTATAAAAGGACAGGTTATTCATTCTACCTTTGATGAACTACCAGACCATCATGTAAAAGTTGCTGAAATGGTTTTAGCAAGAGCTAAAAGATTGATAGAACAAGAAAAAGATGTTGTAATTTTATTAGATAGTATTACAAGACTAACAAGAGCTTATAACTTAGTAATACCTTCTTCAGGAAGGACATTATCTGGTGGTATAGATCCAGCTGCATTACATAAACCAAAGAAATTCTTTGGTGCTGCAAGAAATATTGAAAATGGTGGAAGTTTAACAATTTTAGCAACAGCATTAATTGATACAGGAAGTAGAATGGATGATGTTATATTTGAAGAATTTAAAGGTACAGGTAATATGGAAGTTCATTTAGATAGAAAATTATCTGAAAGAAGAATTTTCCCAGCAATTGATATTAATAAATCAGGAACAAGAAGAGAAGATTTATTATTAACTCCAAGCGAAAAAGAAACTGTATTTGCCTTAAGAAAAGCAATGAATGCAATGCCTGTTGCTGAAGTTACTGAACAAGTTATACATGAAATGACAAAAACAAAAAATAATGAAGAATTTGTAAAGAAAATGGATTCTTATTTAAGAAGATTTAAATAGAAAAGGGTTATAACTTTTAGAAGTCCTTCTTATTAATTTGAATATTTCAAATTATATAGAGCAAACAAAAGTAATGGTTGATAAATTTTTAGAATCAGGTTTTACATATTTTGATACTGCATGGGCATATGCAGGTTCAGAAGATGCAATAAGACAAGCTCTTGTTGAAAGATATCCAAGAGAAAAATTTCAACTTGCAACAAAAAATGCAGCATGGATAAATTGCAAAACAAGAGAAGAAGCAATAGCACAATTTGAGACTTCTCTAAAACAAACAGGTGCAAAATATTTTGATTTCTATTTATTACATAATTTAGGAGAAGGAAGAACAAAATTTTTTGATGATTTTGACATGTGGAATTGGATATTAGACATGAAAAAGCAGGGAAAAATAAAACACGCAGGATTTTCTTTCCACTCTACACCAGAAGAATTAGATGAAATATTACAAAAACATCCTGAAATGGAATTTGTACAATTACAGATAAATTATGCAGATTGGGAAAATCCAGCCATAAAGTCAAAAGAATGTTATGAAGTAGCAAGAAAACATGGAAAACCTGTAATTATTATGGAACCAGTAAAAGGCGGAATGCTAGCAAATCCACCAAAACCAGTAAAAGAAGTATTAAAAAATGCAAATCCAAATATGTCATTTGCCTCTTGGGCAATTAAGTTTGCAGCTAACTTAGACGGAGTAATTACAGTTTTATCAGGTATGAGTAATATAGAACAGATGGAAGACAATCTATCTTATATGAAAGATTTTAAAGGACTAAGTAAAGAAGAAGAAAAAACAATAGAAAAAGCTCAAGAAATATTAAAAACTATTCCATTAATCCCATGTACTACTTGTAATTACTGTGCAAAAGTGCGCCCTATGAATATTGGAATATCAGGTACATTTACAGCAATGAACATGTTAACACTATATAAGGATTTGGCAGCTGCAAAACATCAAGAAGAATGGCTTGTTAGTGGACATGGACTAAAGAGTGCAAAAGAATGTATTAAATGCGGAAAATGTGAAGGTGTTTGTCCACAACATATAAAAATAAGAGAAGAACTAGAAAAAGCAGTAAAAGCATTAGAATTGTCATAAAATAAATATAAAGTAGTATAATAATATTCAATAGATGAAATTTTATATAACAAAATTGAAGTATTATTTGCAAAATAAAATTTTAAAATATTCTATATTTAGTAATAAGTATAGGATATTTTTTTGTGTCAAATAATGAGAATTTTTATCAGATATGCTATAATAAATCAGAATATATAAAATGAGGTGCGAGAATATGAAAAAAATAATGATAGTAGAAGATGATACAAGTATTAGTAGTGAACTAAAAGATTTATTAGACAATGCAGGATATAATGGAGTAGTTTTAAAAGATTTTGAAAATTCTTATGAAGAAATAAAAAAGGAAAATCCAGATTTAATATTATTAGATATAAATATACCAAAATTAAATGGAGAAATGCTATTACAAAAAATAAGAAAAGAAAGTAATGTACCAATTATAATGGTTACTAGCAAAAATACTGAAGCAGATGAAGTATTATCTATGAGTTATGGAGCAGATGATTATATAACAAAACCATATAATCCTACTATACTTTTATTGAGAATAAATGCAATATTTAAAAGAATTGAAAACAAAAATGATGTATTGACTTATAATGATTTAATAGTAGATCCTAAAAAAGGAATTGTTAAAAGAGATAAAGAAGAACTGATATTAACAAAAAACGAAATGATTATATTTACATTTTTATTAGCAAATATAGGAATTGTATTTTTAATAGCAAGTGTTGCAATACTTGCTTTAAAAGAACTAACAGAAAGTACAGACAATAAAGAAAGATATAATATGCTACGAAAATTAGGAGCAGATGAAAAGATGATAAATAAATCATTATTTAGACAAATTGCAATTTTCTTTATATTCCCATTGTTAGTAGCAATTATTCACTCAATATTTGGAATAACATTTTGTAGTTATATTATAGAAACATTTGGAAATGAACAATTACTAAATTCAATAATTATGACAGCAATATTTATAGTTGTTATTTATGGAGGATATTTCTTAATAACTTATTTATGTAGTAAAAACATTGTAAAGGAGAAATAAAAAAGGCGTTTTGCTAAGTGAGTCTTTGAAGTAATTGCAAAACACATGTCACTCGCTTCGCTCGGACGAATATAAGAAGCCTAACCTTGTTGTATACGGAAAAATCTTATATGTGGCCAAGATAAAAACCGATTTTTCCTATACAATAAAAAAGCAATAAGTTAAAATAAAAGTTTTAAAGGTTAGTTTAATAACCAATCTTTTAAATTACAAAAATGTAATAATATTGTAAGATAAAAGAATAGCAATAGAGATAGTAATTTGATATAATATAGAAAATACTTTTATAAGTATTAATCTGAATTAAGGCAATAGTTTATAAAACTATATACTAATAATTTGTTTTAGCAATGGTTAAATAACTATGCAAAAAATCACACAAAAATTAATTAATGCTATATGAAAAGGAGATTGAGTTATGAGCTTTTTAGGAAATGTATTATGGTTTATCTTTGGAGGTTTCTTTAGTGGACTTTCTTGGATATTATCAGGAGTAATTTGGTGTATTACTATTGTTGGAATACCTTATGGAAAACAATGTTTTAAGTTTGCATCAATGTCATTTACTCCGTTTGGTAAAGAAATTGAATACGGTGGAGGAGTTCCATCATTATTAGCAAATGTAATATGGATTATTTTCTTTGGTATTCCAATGGCTCTTGAAAATTTAATTTTTTATGATATACTTTATGCAAAAAGTAACTGAAAAACAATTTAATAAAAATATAAGAGGGGATTTAT
>CALYAB010000040.1 GCA_944393395.1 uncultured Clostridia bacterium | reverse complement strand
ACATTATTAAAATATTTTTCTATACAATCTTATTTGATTTTTCTTCACATAATAATTTATTACCAAATTAATCAATATTAATAATACTATATTAATAAAAGCTGGTGCTTGATTTACTTTTATCAATTCTGTTGTTAAATAATAGCTTGCTACTCCCATAATTGTAGAGATTGTTCCAAATATGATAAAAAATATAAATACTGTTAAAGCTTTATTTACTATACTTTTATTTTCATTATCTCTTCTATGTGAATTTTTAAAAATCACTTTGTTTAAGCTATTCATTTTTTCTCCCATTCCTTTCAAATGCATAAATGAAATTTAACACAGCTAAAATTTTATATATATTAGGAAAGTCATGCTGACTTTCTAATATATATAAATACGTTGCACACAAATTTATTATATAAATTTGGCGCCGAACAATAGATGCGGACTTTAAAATGTTATGAACAGAGAAAATGTTTAATAAAGTCCGCTATTGTTCTTTTTATTCTTCTATTATCTTTAAAAATAATTCTTCAAGTGAACTATTTGATTTCCATTTTTCTCTTAATTCTTCGCATGTGCCAACAAATTTTATTTTTCCTTTATCTATTACCGCAATTTTATCACAAATTTTTTCTGCTACTTCTAGTACATGTGTTGAAAAAAATACAGTATTACCTTTATGGCTGTGCTCTTTCATTAATTCTTTTAATTGAAAAGATGCTTTTGGATCTAATCCAGTCATTGGTTCATCTAAAATCCAATTTTTAGGATTGTGTAATAAAACACTTATAATAATAATTTTTTGTTTCATTCCATGTGAATAACTTTGTATTCTTTCTTTTAAAGATTCATATATTCCAAATTCTTTTGCTAATTTTGTTATCTTTTCAAACCTTGTTTTTTGGTCCACTTTATATACATCTGCTACAAAATTCAAGTATTCGGCACCAGTTAATTTTTCAAAAGCATCTGGTGAATCTGGAACAAATCCAAATTGTTTTTTCGCTTCTATTGGATTCTTTTCTATATTAATTCCATCAATTAGAATTTCTCCTTCATCAATATCTAATATTCCTGTAAGCATTTCCATTGTTGTAGTTTTCCCTGCTCCGTTTGGACCAATAAATCCAAAGATCTGTCCATCTTCAACAGTTAAATTCAAATTTTCAATTACTTTTTTATTTTTTACATAAGCTTTGCTTACATTTTTTATTTCTATCATGGTTACTTTTCCTTTCAAAATAATTTTTTAATAATAATATCAGAACAGTTATCTCTTCGCAAGAGCTTTACTTTATAATTCTTAAAATATTGTTACTATATAATAATTGTTATTAATTAAAAACGATAAAAATATTTCACAAAGACAAAAAAATACTTGCCTTAAAAAGGCAAAATTTAATTAAAAAACAGGAAAACTGATATTATCAGCTTCCTGCCTCTTTAGATGGATTTTTTATTCCTATCGCCTATAATAGGCTTCTGTTTCTTTTGCTATTTGCTTTATTGGCTTTTCAAACTTCTCGTCTTTTATTTTTAAAGACATTAGCGCATTTCCTAAACTAGTATCTAAGCAGATGGCTTTTTTTAAAAATTCTATTATTATTATTCTTCTTATAGAATCTATTACGCTTTTATCGAAAAGCTCTATTAATGATTCGGGTGCTCCTATTATTTTCAAATCACTTCTTGATTCTACAATAGCTCTCTCTACCGTTTCTGATTTAAGAACCATTTTTTCTTTTTCAATTATAATCGGATACCGATTAATAATCTCTTCAATATCAATTTCAAAAGAAACAGTTTTTTTCTTATGCTGCATAATATTTTCCATCTTTTTTTCCTCCTATAAATTTCTAACAGAAGTATTTACTTGTTACAAAAATATTATACACTTTTATAACATTTATGTCAATCACCCCAAAGCTACATCTAATATCATCATAATCACAAAACCTATCGCGACTCCTACTGTTCCAATGTTTGAATGTTCTCCTCCTTGTGACTCAGGAATTAATTCTTCTACAACAACATATATCATTGCACCTGCTGCAAATGATAACAAATATGGTAATATTGGAACAATTGCATTTGTCAATAATATAGTTATTATTGCTGCAACTGGCTCTACTATACCTGATAAAGTCCCATATATAAAAGCTTTTATCTTTGAAATACCCTCACTTTTTAGAGGCATTGAAATAATTGCACCTTCTGGAAAATTTTGAATTGCTATACCTATAGCTAAACTTACTGCACCAGCTAAACTAATCCCAGCATTTCCTACCATAGTGCCAGCCAATACAACTCCTACAGCCATTCCTTCTGGAATATTGTGAAGTGTTACCGCAAGTACAAGCATTGTTGACTTTTTTAATTTTGCTTTTATTCCCTCTGGTTTTTCTGTATTTAAATGCATATGTGGTATAATACTATCTAAAACTAACAAAAAAGCTATTCCTAATAAAAATCCTACTGTAGCAGGTATCCATGAAATTTTTTGTTGTTCTTCAGCCATATCTATAGATGGCATTAATAATGACCAGATAGATGCTGCAATCATTACTCCAGAAGCAAAGCCTAACAATAATTTTTCTACTTTTTTATTTATAATATTCTTCATAAAAAATACCATCGCTGAGCCTAATGTTGTTCCTAAAAATGGTATTAATAAGCCTGCTAGTATATTCATATTTTTGTTCCTTTCTTTTTTGTGTATTTTATGTTAAACAATGGAATCTTCTTTAAATTTCCTTATTTATATTTCTATTGTTTTGATTTATATGTCAAAATATTATTTGTAGCTTCTGGTCTTACTGGTGACATTAGTATTTTTCCTGTTCCTCTATATACATTTACAAAACCTTCTCCTGCAACAGCTGAACCAATTAAGCTTCTTGTAGATTTTTCTACTGTAAAATCTAAAGAATTAGACCATGCAATTGCCATATTTCCATCAATTTTTATTTGATCATTTTGTAATTCTACTTCAATTAATTCTTCTCTTGGAACTGGACTTTCTAAAACAGCAATTCCTTGCCCAGATAATGTTAAGTTAAATAATCCTTCTCCTCCTAGTACAGCAGAAGACAAATTACTTCTCATAACAACATTTGTATTTAAACTTGCTTCACAAGCTAGAAATAGTCCATCTTCTAGTACAATACTCCCATTCCAAGTGCCTACATCTTCTAGTAAAATATAGTTATATGTTGGCTCTAATGCTAATATTCCTGTACCATGATATTTTGGTTTTACTGTTGACTCACTTGTAACACTTCCCTTTATTGCTTTTCCTAGGAAATCACCAACACCTTTTATATTTGTTTTTGATTCAATATTTCCAGCCATCCATTGCATTGCTCCTGCACTTGTTACATATTCATCACCTTGTAATTGAATAACTACTTGTCTTCTTCTAACATTCATTTTTGCTGCAAAATATTCAGACATAGCTGTAAGTTTATTAACACTGACATCTCTTTGAAATTCAATAACCGAAATATTTCCCTTTCTTTCTATTATTTTTACATCATCATTATCAAATAAATTTTTAACCGAAATCATATAAATATTCCTCCTCTTATTATTTTGAATTGATTATACCTCAATAATTTATATTTTTACAATATTTTTTATGAAATTGTTTTATTTTTATATTCTTGTGGTATAATTATAAAGTAATTTTAACAAAAGAAATGGAGATGATTTACAATGGCAAACATGAAAGAGGATGTAAATATTTCTAAACTATATGCTCAAGAATGTTTACTATCTAAAGAAAATTTTATTAAAAAATATAAGATTAAAGAAACCGGACTTAGTAGTTCTGAGGCTGATTATAAGTTAAAACAGCTAGGTCCTAATATCATTAGACAGGCAAAACCCAAAAGATGGTATCATTACTTTTTTGAAAGTTTATTTACACCTTTCAACATTATTTTATTAGGCATAACTTTACTTTTATGTTATACAGATATCATTTTACCAGAAACACCTAGTTATGCTAATATTATTGTTATCGCGATATTAATTACTGCAAGTACTTTATTAGATTTTTTCGAAATATACCGTTCTAATAAGGCTGCAAATGAATTAAAGGAATTAGTTGCAACTACTTGTCATGTTCTAAGAGATGGAAAAGAAGTTCAAATTCCTATAAAAGATGTTACTATTGGTGATATTGTCGTTCTTACTGCTGGTAGCATGATTCCAGCTGATTTAAGAATTATTGAAGCTACTGACTTATATGTAGGTCAATCTTCTTTAACTGGCGAATCAGATGCTGTTAAAAAATCACCTGAATCTCAAATGAATCAAGAAGATTTAGATAGTATTGCTGATTTAGATACTATATGCTTTATGGGAACTGATGTTATCTCTGGTAGTGCTAAAGGTGTTGTTATAAAAACAGCTGACTCTACTTATTTTGGAAAGATTGCTCATACACTTACTACTGGAAAACCTAAAACAGCTTTTCAAAAAGGTATAGAAAGTATTAGCCGTTTATTAATTAAGTTTATGCTTATTGTTATTCCAGTTGTATTTATACTTAATTTTTCAAAACATAGTATCGTAACAGCTTTTACCTTTGCCGTTGCTATTGCAATTGCCATTACACCTTTACTTCTTCCTGTAATTTTATCTTCTTGTTTGTCTAAAGGTGCTGTAAAAATGTCTAAGAAAAAGACTATTGTAAAAAAACTAGATGCTATTCAAAACTTTGGTGCGATGAATATTTTATGTACTGACAAAACAGGTACTTTAACAGAAGATAAGATTGTTTTAGAAAAATATTTAGACATTAAGGGTGATGAAGATATTGGGGTTTTAAAATATGCTTATTTAAATTCTAGTCTTCAAACTGGTTTAAGAGGCAATATTGATGAAGCCGTTATCAATCGTGGTAAAGAATATAATATGCCAGAATTAACAAGTAAATATATAAAATTAGATGAAATACCTTTTGATTTTGCTCGTAGACGTTTATCAATTGCAGTAAGAAATGAGCAAGGTAAGGATGAATTAATCACAAAAGGTGCTGTTGAAGAAATTCTTAATATTTCTACTTCAGTTGAATATAAAGGTGTTGTTTCTCCTTTAACCAAAGAACTTAAAGAAAACATTCAAAGAATTAGTAAAAATCTAAATAAAGATGGCTTAAGAGTAATTGCTGTATGTAAAAAATATAGCACAGAACCAGATTATGACTTTGAAGTAAAAGATGAAAAAAATATGATTCTTATAGGATTTATTGGGTTTTTGGATCCACCTAAGGAAAGTGCTAAAGAAGCTGTAGAAAGAATGAATAAAGCAGGTATTCGTGTTATAGTTTTAACAGGTGATAATGCTGAAGTTACAAAATGTATCTGTGATAAAGTAAATATAAAATCTAAAAAAATCATTTTAGGAAGTCAATTAGATAAACTACCTGATGTAGCTGTTCATAGACTTATTAAAAGAAATAATATTTTTGCAAAACTATCTCCTATACAAAAAGCTAGAATTATTAGATTATTAAAAGATGAAGGAAATGTTGTAGGATATATGGGTGACGGTATAAATGATAGCCCTTCTTTAACAAATTCAGATGTTGGTATATCTGTTGATACTGCCGTTGATATTGCTAAGGAATCAGCTGACATCATATTGTTGGAAAAAGATTTAAATGTCTTATTAGATGGTGTTACTGAAGGAAGAAAAACTTTTACAAATTTAATGAAATATATAAAAATGGCAACAAGCTTTAACTTTGGAGAAGTTTTATCTGTAATTGTAGCAAGTATTGCTTTACCATTTTTACCTGAAACGCCTATTCAATTATTGGTAGAAGGTTTACTATATGATTTTGGTCAAATGACACTTCCTTTTGATGATGTTGATAAGGAAATTGTTCAAAAGCCAAAAAAATTAGATATAAAAAGTTTAAAACATTTTATGCTATTTATGGGACCTCTTAGTTCTATATTTGACTTAATTGTATTTGCTACTTTGTGGTTTACTTTTGGTGTTAGAGAAGCTGCACTTTTCCAAACTATTTGGTTTACGTATAGTATTGTTTCAAATTTAGTGGGAATGCATATTATAAGAACAGCAAAAATACCATTTATACAAAGTAATGCTAATAAAATGGTATATTTCTCTTCTATTTTGTTGATACTTGTTGGTATAATAGTACCTTTTACGCCTTTAGGAACATTAATTGGCTTAGTAGCAATACCTGTTCAATATATTTTGTTAATTTTTGCTGTAACATTTTTATATTGTATTTTAGCTATGTTTGCTAAAAAAGTTTATATAAGGAAATATAAAGAATGGATCTAATGGGGACGTGCCAAAATGGACAAAAAATGGTCAAAAGGGACAGACCTTGAAATAAGGTCTGTCCCTTTTGACCATTTTTTGTCCATTTTGGCACGTCCCCATTAGACCAATTATTCTCTATATCTATATTCCTCTATAACATTTCCATCTACATCTTTTATAACAATATCTTTTTCTTCTATCATTGCATAACTATGTGGTGTTTTTTCTTTTGGCAATGATATAGAACCTGGATTTACAAACAATTGGTTATCATATTTTTTTATAAAACAAGTATGGAAATGTCCATAAAACATAATATTAAAATCTTCATTTGGTAAATTATCAATATTATATTTATGTCCATGTGTAAAAAACATCATCTTTCCATTTATCTTTTCTAAAATGTTATCTTTCATTTCAAATTCAGAAACCATTTGGTCTACTTCTGCATCACAGTTTCCTCTTACCACTTCTAGTTTATCTTTTACACTATTTAATAGTTTGGCCACCTTCATAGGGTTATATTCTTCTGTCAAATCATTTCTAGGTCCATGGTAGTATATGTCTCCTAATACAATTATTTTTTCTGGTTTTTCCTTTTTGATGATTTCTTTTAATTTGTCTGCATAATATCCTGAACCGTGAATATCTGATACAACTAATACTTTCATAAAAATCCTTCCTCTCTTCCTTTGCTAATTTTTTATCTATTTTAATTATCATCTATTCTACGGTATATTATTCTTATTTTCAAGTATTTATATAAAAAAATTATAATTAGTTAAAACTTATTCCATTAATTTTTTTATATCTTCATCTTTTTTTAACTTATCTGATATAAAATGAAAAGCCTGTTTATTTTGTTTTACAGCAATTTCTGCCAATTCTTTATCATCTATTAATGTTTTACTAGCATACTTAATGATAATACCTTTATTCTCTACAGCAGCTTTCACGACTTCTTTATCATTTCTTAACTCTTCTGACGCATAATATAAAGCTTGTCCATAATTTTTACAACATTCTAACATAATTTCTTTGTCACCTGCCAATTCCTCAGATGCATAGCAAATTGTCCATGGAGCAGTTTTTATAGCTAATTGTAATACTTCTTTATCTCCTTTTAATCTTGTACTTGCAAATTCTAAAGCTTCTCCGTCTTGTTTTAAAGCTTCCATTACAACTTCTTTGTCATCTTGTAATTCTTCTGACGCTAATTCTAAATTTTTCCCACTTTCTTTTACTGCTTCTAAAATAAATTCTTTGTTATCCTTATTTTCATTTATATCTTCTATTTCCATTTTATCATGACCTTCCTAATATAATATTTTCTATATCAAAAAAATTACTGTCTTTAGTACAAACTATATCAAAATTATCTTTATATACCTCTATATTTTCTTCAATATTTTCATTTAAAAATCCTATTTTTAATGTTCTTTCATCTTTATATTTTCCTATCATATTAATATCTTCAATTAAATCTCCTATAACAATTCTATACTCTCTTTTCTCTATTTTATTTTTTATATTAATGTCAGCTAATTTATCTATATCTTTATTTAATGTATGTATTAGATTACCTGAAAATTTTATCATTTTATCTTGTTCATCAAATTTCAAAAAATTGCTTATTATCTCTATATTACTATAATAACATTTTTCATTTTCTAGTTTTTGTTCTATTGTATTTCCAATACCAGCAGACAAAATAATTACTGGGATATCATTTTTATATAATTTATATAAAAATTCCTTTACACCTTTTCTTAATTTCATATTAGTATTATTAATTGAATCTCTTAAACTAGTTTTAGTAATATTATATTTGTAATATAAATCCATACATTTCTGGTACCATTCAATCATATATTTTTCTTTTTCTTTAACATCTATATTATAATCTATTTCTATCGGTCTATATTTTTCATAATATTTATCTAATTCATTTGAAAGATTCTCTCCCATTATCTCCTTGTTTGCACTAGCTGCCCAAGAATCTTGACTATCATTTGTTGTAATAGTTTTATCATAATCCATGAATACACATATGTTTTTTTTATTCATTTTACTTTTTAATTTTTCTATTTTCTTCTCATTAATATATATCATTTAATAGCTCCTTGTATTTTATTATATTTTTCATATGTTTCTATTATATTTAACTGTAAATTTTCTGTCAAGCTACAAAATTCTTAAATTTAACTTGCCAATTTTTAAAGCAAAGCGAGATTTGTGGACGCGAAAAATTGCACAGCAATTTTTCTGTGCAACGTTGTTTTTTTATTCAAATGTTGGATATCCATCTTCTCCTAATTTCCACTTTTTCCATTCTGCTGGATATTGTTCATAATTATTTAATGTATTTACAAAATCTGCTGTATTAACACTATTTACAGAATGTATTTCTCCTTCATCTATACTACCTCTTCCTAAACCACTTTCTGCAACTGTTGATAAATAATATACATTGTTAGTATATAAATATTGAGCCTTTTGTCCCCATCCATTATTATTTATACTTCCTACTGCTCCACCTTTTGGATTTCCTGTTAGATTTCCTGCATTATAGCAATTATTTATATATATTTTCATATCTTTATATGCGTATCCACCTATACCGCCACATATTCCGCCTATTTTTACTTTTTTTATTAAACTCTCTTTATTTTATCTCTTTTCTATCTATTGACATTACTAGGTTTTATTGATATTATATCTTTAGTTTTATTTCGTTAAGTATTTAACTCTAAGACTAAAAATAATTTTTATTCTTTTTTTAACGTTACTATTCCAAGTCATTACTCGATAATGTGATATATATTATAATTTTTTAGTCAATTTCTATTGCACCTGTATATAAACCATAATATGTTCCTTTTTGTGCAATTAATTCATCATGATTTCCTCTTTCTATAATTCTTCCATGATCTAATACCATAATCAAATCAGAATTCTTAATTGTTGAAAGTCTATGAGCAATAACAAACACTGTTCTTCCCCTCATTAATTTATCCATTCCTTCTTGAACAATTTTTTCTGTTCTTGTATCAATACTTGATGTTGCTTCATCTAATATTAATACTGGTGGATTATTTAATGCTGCTCTTGCAATAGATAGTAATTGTCTTTGTCCTTGTGATAAACCTTCTCCATTACCACTAATCATTGTGTCATATCCATGTGGTAAGTGTTTTATAAATCTATCTGCATTTGAAAGTTTTGCAGCTGCTATAACTTCTTCATCTGTTGCATCTAATTTTCCATAACGTATATTATCTTTAATTGTTCCTGTAAATAAGCTGGTATCTTGTAGAACCATACCTAATGATCTTCTTAAATCATCTTTTTTGATTTTTCTTATATTTATTCTATCATATCTAATTTTTCCTTCTTGGATATCATAAAATCTATTGATTAGATTTGTAATTGTAGTCTTTCCAGCTCCTGTTGCACCAACAAATGATACTTTCTGCCCTTCTTTTGCTGCAAGTGTAATATCATGTAATATTCTTTTATTTTTCTCATAACCAAATTGGACATTTTCAAATTCTACTTGGCCACGAAGTCTTGTATAAGTTATTCTTCCATCTTGATGAGGATGTTTCCATGCCCACACTCCTGTTCTTTCTTCTGTTTCAACAATTTTTCCATTTTCCATTTTAGCATTAACTAATGTTACATACCCTTCATCTACTTCCTCTTCTTGGTCAATTAAATCAAATATTCTTTCAGCACCTGCTAATGCCATAATAATTGAGTTCATTTGTTGAGAAACTTGACTTAATGGATTTGTAAATGCCTTTACATATTGTAAAAATGCCGCAATACTTCCTATTGTTAATATACCATTCACAGATAAAATACCACCAATTACTGCTACTAATACATAACCTAAGTTACCTATATTAGAAATACAAGGCATTAGTATGTTTGCATACATATTAGCTTTTGTCATACTATCACATAATTTTTCATTTATTTCATCAAATTTATCTTTTGATTCTTCTTCATAATTAAATACTTTTACAACTTTTTGTCCTTCCATCATCTCTTCGATATATCCATTAACTGTTCCTATATCATTTTGTTGTTCAATAAAGTATTTAGAACTATTTCCACCTAAATATTTTGATACAAATATCATTAATACAACCATTGCAAGTACTACTAATGTTAGATATACATTTGTCGCAAGCATAGCTATAAGTACTGCTATCATTGATATACACGCTGAAAATACTTGTGGAATACTTTGACTTAGCATTTGTCTTAATGTATCAACATCATTTGTATATGTACTCATTATTTCTCCATGTGAACGACTATCAAAATATCTTATAGGCAATTTTTGCATATGGTTAAACATTTGCTTACGTATTTTGTTTAATACTCCTTGTGATATATTAATCATCAATCTATTATATGTATATGTACATATTACACCAACTAAATATATTACTGCCATTATCATAATTACATTAAATAATGCTGTATAATCTGGTGCTTGGCTTCCTAAAAGAGGAGTGATAAAATCATCTATTAAATATTTTATGAATTGTGTACCTATAACTCCAACTAAAGCACTTATAATAATGCTAACTAAAACAACTACTAATTGAAATTTATATCCTTCTACTACATATTTTAATAATCTCTTAATTGTCTTTCTTTTTTTACCTTTAATTTTCTGCATTGTCATCTCCTCCTTTCGTTTGTGATTCATATACCTCTCTATAAATTGTATTTGTTTTCAATAATTCTTCTGATGTTCCAATTCCATCAATTTTACCGTCGTTTAATACAATAATTTTGTCTGCATCTTCTATTGAAGAAACCCTTTGTGCAATAATAATTTTTGTTGTATTTGGAATTTCTTCTCTAAATGCTTTTCTTATTAATGCATCTGTTTTTGTGTCAACAGCACTTGTTGAATCATCTAGAATTAATATTTTTGGTTTCTTTAATATAGCTCTTGCAATACAAATTCTTTGTTTCTGACCACCTGAAACATTTGTACCACCTTGGTCTAGTACAGTTTCATATTTACTTGGAAATTCCTTAATAAATCCATCTGCTTGTGCTAATTTACATACTTCTTCTAGTTCTTCTTGATCAGCATCTTTTTTACCCCATCTTAAGTTTTCAGCAATTGTTCCTGAAAATAATACATTTTTTTGTAAAACCATTGCAACTGCATCTCTTAGGCTATGTATTTCATAGTCTCTTACATCTACACCGCCAACTTTTATACTTCCTTTTGTAACATCATATAGTCTTGGAATTAATTGAACAAGTGTAGATTTTGAACTTCCTGTTCCTCCTATAATTCCAATAGTTTCTCCTTCTTTAATGTCTAAATTAATATTTTCCAAAGCAAACTTATCCTCTTCTTGTTCATCACTATATTGGAAACTTACATTCTCAAATTTTATAGATCCATCTTTTACTTCTTTGATTGGTTCTTTCTTATCTTTTATTGTTGGTTCTTCATCAATTACTTCTATAATTCTCTCTGCTGATGATTGTGCCATGATAATCATAACAAATACAAAAGACAACATCATTAAGCTTGCAAGAATTTGCCATGCATATGTAATAATACTTGATAATTGTCCTGTTCCCATTTCTCCACCAACAATTAATTGTGAACCAAACCAAGAAATCAATAATATACAAGTATATATTGTAAATTGCATAACTGGTCCGTTAAAAGCAACAATTTTTTCAGCTTTTTTAAAGTTTGTATATACTTCATCATTAACTTCTTTAAATTTCTTTTCTTCAAAAGATTCTCTTACATATGCTTTTACAACTCTTATTGCTGATACATTCTCTTGAACAACTCTGTTTAATTTATCATACTTTTTAAACACTCTTTCAAAATTTGGATGTGCTTTAATAGCAATATAAAATAATATAGCACCTAAAACTGGTATTGCTACAAAAAAGATGGCTGATAATTTTAAACTAATTGACATTACCATTAATAATGCAAATATTAACATTATTGGTCCTCTAACCAATATTCTTATAATCATTTGAAATGCCATTTGCACATTTGTAACATCTGTTGTCATACGTGTTACTAGACTTGATGTAGAAAATTTATCTATATTTTCAAAAGAATAATCTTGAACCTTATGAAACATTGCTTTTCTTAAATTTTTGGCATAGCCTGATGATGCTTTAGCAGCAAATCTACCTGATAACATTCCAAAGGTTAAAGATAATATTGCTGAAATGATTAACAGAACTCCCATCTTTAGGATATAGTGGATATCACCATTTTGTATTCCGACATCTATGATATTAGCCATAAGTAATGGAATAATAACCTCCATTACTACTTCTAAAACAACAAAAATAGGGGTTAATATTGAATCTCTTTTATATTCTTTAATATAGCTTGCTAACTTTTTTAACATTTCTTCTCTCCTTTCTTTTGGAACGTTGATGACACTCCAAAACGTTCCATTTTTGTCGATATTTTTTTGTTTGCGTCAAATTTATATAAATTATATGATGCTTTTTTTAGTAAGTCTAAAAATATCTTTTTCTCTTCTTCTGTCATTTGATTAGTAATTTCTCTTTCAACCAAATTTATTTGATTTTTTATCCTTTTTTCTATTTCTAAAGCCTTTTTTGTCAAAATTATTTTCTTTAATCTTGTATCTTCTTTTTTTGCCTTCCTTAATATAAGTCCATTTGATTCCATTAGTTGTATTATCCCTGCAACTGTTGCTTTTCTCATATTAAATTCCCCTTCAATGTCTTTAGCAAATACATCTCCTTTTTTTGACTTTCGACTAATATATTCTATTATCATAGATTGTACGCCTGTAACATTATAGCAACTCAATGTTTCATCCATGTCTCTTTTTATTTGTCTAGAAACTATTTGAATAAATTTTCCTATCTCATTTTCTTTCATAGTAACACCTCTTTTGGTTCGTAGCCTAACTATTTTATTACTATTTTTTTTATTTGTCAATAGATTATAATACAACTTTTTTCCTTTTTTATTGTATAGAAAAAATCGGCTTTTATCTTGACCAGATATAAGATAATAGCTGTTACAATTTTTCTAAAAATTTTTTCTTCATCTCATATGATGAGTGCACATAACGATTTAATGTAACATCTACACTTGCATGACCTAATATCTCACTAAGTGATTTAATATCCATTCCTACTTTTATACAATTTGTTGCAAAGGTATGTCTTAACACATGAAAATTATATTCTTTTACCTTACTTGCTTTTAAAATCCTCTTATAAATATTCTGATAACTCCTTGGCTCAATATATCGAACTTTTGAACCCGTCAAAAAAAAAAAGATTCTTTGTCTTGTTTCTTACTCACCTCTTTTAATACATGATAAACTTTATCTGACATCGGTATTTCCCTTATAGATGATTCTGTTTTTGTTCTGTCTATTATAACCTCTGTTTTTCTGTTTACAGTATATATTCTTTGTAAAGTTTTTCTCACATTTATTAGTCTTTTATCAAAATCAATATCCTCCCATTTTAATGCACAAATTTCTCCAATTCTCATTCCTGTGTTTAAACATATAAAAATTCCCAGACTTTTAAAGTCATTCTCATTTACACAATATTTTTCTAATTTATTTACTTCTCTTTTTGATAAAACACTTATCTCTTTATTATACACTTTCGGAGAAATAATTAAATCAATTTTTATATTCATTTCATATCTTTGATTAGCATATTTTAATATTGACTTTAATACATTTAATATTTCTTTTACAGATTTTGGGGATAATTCTTTTGTTAAATTATTAGTCATATTATTATAATCGTATCTTTCCAACTCCTTCTTTTTTAATTTTGCTAATTCTTCTTTTAAGTATTTGTCTATGCAATATGCATACTTATAATATGTAGATTGTTTGATTGTATTTTTCTTTAAATTTAACCATTCTGTTGCTATATCTTCGAATCTTTTATTGTTACGTTTACTGCTCCTTATTTTATCTATTATCCACATATCTCCTCCTTTCCTATCCCATAGTAAACTATATCACTTTTTCACCTATTTTATCAATCTAACAGTTGGTTATACCTCTTTTTTGTGATAATAATCGTATTATTAGCTACAAAGAGACAGCGGACCAGGTCGGTTTTTGTATGCGGAGACAGAGGGGCCAGGTCTGGTTTTGTATGTGAAGACAGAGGGGCCAGGTCTGGTTTTGTATTATTTGTAAATTAAAAATTTATATCATTATAATAATAACTTACAAATAATACAAAACCAGACCTGGCCCCTCTGTCTTCACATACAAAACCAGACCTGGTCCCTCTGTCTCCTCTGTCTCCGCATACAAAAACCGACCTGGTCCGCTGTCTCTTATACACCAACTACTGAAAAACCATTATCTACATGAATAATTTCTCCTGTAATTGCACTTGACATATCACTAAATAAAAATGCTGTACTATCCCCAACTTGGTTAATTGTAACATTTCTATGTAATGGTGCTCTTTCTTCAACTACATCTAATATTGAACCAAAATCCTTTATACCTTTTGCTGATAATGTTTTTATTGGTCCTGCTGAAATTCCATTTATTCTATATCCATCTTTTCCTAAATCTTTTGCTAAATATCTTATACTTGCTTCTAAAGCTGCTTTTGCAACTCCCATTACATTATATCCTTCTATCACTTTTTCTGAACCATAATATGTATATGCAACAATACTTGCACCTTCATTTAACATTTCTTTTTCTCTTGCCATTCTTACTATTGCAACTAATGAATATGCACTTACATCTTGAGCATGTGCATAACCATCTCTTGATGTTAATATAAAATCATTTCTTAAGTCTTCTGTATTTGCATGTGCAATAGCATGTAATAATCCATCTATTTTACCATGATCTTTTTTTATTTCTTCTAAACATTTGTCTATGTCTTCATCTAAACTTACATTATTACATACATATACGCTTGCTTTTGGCATATCTTTTATTAATTCCTTTACTTTTTTCAAACTATCTTCTGAACATGTACATATAACTTCTGCCCCTTGATTATATGCTGATTGTACTGCTCCCCATGCAATACTCCATTTATTTCTTACTCCCATAATAACTACTTTTTTTCCTTCTAATAACATTTTAAAATCCTCCTTATTTTTTA
>CALYAB010000039.1 GCA_944393395.1 uncultured Clostridia bacterium | reverse complement strand
AGTTTTGAAAAATTAAATAAGATTTCTTAAGTAAGAAATTAAATAATAAAAATCCAGCTCAAGTGAGCTGGATTTTTGCGATTATCTATAGATATTAATATATCAACATCTTTTATATCATTTTATAAGTTGTAAACTGTAATGAATTAAAGCAATTCAAAATATTATATTGCTTTTTTCGACATTCTGTAATAAAATAAAAACCAGAAAAAAAGAAAAAAAGTAATATAAAAAAATAAATAACTAAAAAATGAAAAAATATGTAAAAAAATTCTTATAAATTAATTACTAAAAAAGACAAAAACCACGAAAGACAAGTAGTAAAATTAGCTTAAAATAATAAAAAGGTGGTAGTGTGTATATGTTTCAAAATATAAATGAATATACTGTACAAGATAACAAAAAAGAAGTCCCTAGCAAATGGGCAGAAATTATGAAGAAAAACAATATAATAATGTATATAATTTCTTTTATGTTATCACTAGTTGGTGTAGGAGGCGAATTTTCACTATTTAGTATTAGCATATTAGGTGCATGTTTTTCATCTTCTATTCCACTTTTAGGAATAGTAATTTCAGGAGTAGTGGGAAATATCATAAAATTTGGGGTTGCAGGTGGTTTAGAATATTTTTTAACAAGCTTAGTATTTTTTATAACCATTTTTATAATCAAACCTAGATATAATGAAGAAGAAAGAAATGAAAAAATAAAAATAGGCAGAAATCTTTTTATTGCTGTTTTAATAATACAAGTAATAAAAAGTATGTTATCAGTTTTTACTATATATGATATATTATTAAGTATTACATATGCAATATTAGCATTTGTTTTTTATAAAATATTTATAAACTCATTAACAGTTATTGAAAACTTTGGACAGAATACAGCTTTTTCAATAGAAGAAGTAATAGGAACAAGCCTTTTATTAGCTATAGCAGCAAGTGCATTTTCAGACTTATCAATATTAGGATTTTCAATAAGGAATATATTAAGTATTTTAATAGTTCTAGTATTAGGATGGAAAAATGGTGTATTAGTAGGTGCAACATCAGGGGTAACTATAGGAGTTACATTAGGAATAATCACAGGAGGAGAACCTATAATAATAGCTGCTTACGCGATTTCAGGTATGATAGCAGGAGTATTAAATAGATTTGGAAAAATAGGAGTTATAATAGGGTTTTGTATAGGAAATGTAGTTTTAGCATATGTATCTAATGGATATACAGTTGAATTAATTTATTTTAAAGAAATCTTATTAGCATCTATTATATTATTGGCAATACCTAAAAATGTAAAAATTGATATTGAAGAATTTGTAGGAGGATCAAAGTTCTTACCAATATCAAGAGAAAGAAGCTTGACCAAAGAAAAAGAAACTGTAGAAAAATTAAATAATGTTTCAGAAGCAATTAAAAAAATGGCAAATACCTATAACAAAGACCCAGAAAATGAATTTAATATTGCAAAGGAAAAAGAAGAAAATAAACAAATTTTTATTGATGAGTTATTAAATAATTTAGAACCATATAAAGATAATTTACTATATGAAGATATATCAAATGTAAATGGAAAAATAATAGATGAAATATTTAATTTACTATTAGAAAAACAAGAAATAGAAAGAAAAGAGTTATTACAGATATTTGCAGATTGTAATAGTTATATAGTAGGATTTGATGATAAAGAAATAAGTGGATATTTAGAAGAAAATATATTACAAATTTTAAGAATTATTAATATATCATATAAAATAAGTAAGAATAATTTTATTTGGAAGATAAAATTAGAGGAAAGCAAAAAAAATATGGAAACACAATTAAGAGGTGTTTCAAAAGTTATATCTGGTATAGCAAAAGAAATAGAAAAAGATTCAGAGAAAGAGCAAAATTATACAAAACAAGAATTTGAAATTATTGAATTATTGAAGCAAAAGGGCATAGAAGTTGATGAAATATCAATTGATAAGAAGGATAGATATATTGTTAACATATTTACAAAAACTATGGTGGACAATGATGTGATAGAAAATATACTTTCTAAAGTATTAAAAGAGAAAATTATATTAAATGAAGATAATTCTACAGATAAAAGTTTAATATATATATCTGATGATAAATATGTAATAGGTTTTGCATCTTCACATTCAAATAAAGATAAAAGTGAAATATCAGGTGATAATTTTATAAATATAAGATTAAAAGATGGAAAATATTTAATAGCATTAAGTGATGGAATAGGAACAGGAAAAAAGGCGAATGAAAGTAGTTTACAAGCTTTGACAATGTTACAAAATCTTTTGGCATCTGGTTTTGATAAAAATAGTTCAATAGAATTAATTACTTCAAGTTTAATCAGCAAAAATGAAGAAATATTTGCAACTCTAGATGTAGCAATTATAGATTTATATAAAGGAACAATTGAATTTATAAAAAGTGGAGCATGTCCAACATATATAAAGAAGAATAAAAGAGTACAAATAATAAAATCAAATTCACTTCCAGCAGGTATGATAAATCAAGATAATATTCAAGTTTTTGATACAGATATACAAAATGGACAAATAATGTTAATGTGTACTGATGGAATTTTAGATTCTAATATCGAATACAAAAATAAAGAGTTATGGGTAAAATATTTATTAGAAGATATAGATAGTAAAAATACTAAAAAAATAGCAGATATCATATTAAATGAAGCAATAGATAATAATTTTGGAAAAACAAAAGATGATATGAGTGTTATTGTTTGTAAATTTATGCAAAAGGATATCTAGAAGTAGGAGGAATTTTTTCGATGAGTAGAGGAAGAAGATATGAAGAACCAAAGTTAAATATGAAAAAAGTTTTTGCAGTAATATTAGCCATAGTGGTTATAATTATGTCTGTATTTATAATAAAAGGAGTTTTTTCAAGAGAGCAAAGTAATGGAGGAATAACAAGTAAAACTTATTTTGCATCATACAAAGATAATAAATGGGGAGTAATTGATGAAAATGGTAATACAGTAATTGATCCGTCTTATGAAGAGATGATAATTATTCCAGATAATAAAACAGATGTATTTCTTTGTACATATGATGTAAATTATGACACAGGGGAATATAATACTAAAGCTTTAAATAGTAAGAATGAAGAAATATTTACAGATTATAATAAAATAGAAGCAATACAAAACAGTGATGAAAATAATGAGTTGTGGTATGAAGATAATGTGCTAAAAGTTCAAAAAGATGGAAAATGGGGAACTATAAACAATCAAGGAAAAGAACTTTTAAAAATTGAATATGACAGTATAGAACCCATAAAAGGAATAAAAAATGCATTATTAATCCAAAAAGATGGAAAATATGGTGTGGCAGATAACGAAGGTAAAATTATTTTGGACGTAGCTTATACAGAAATTACAAATTTAGGAGAAGATAATAAATCAGGATATATAGTTAAAGATGACGCAGGTTTATATGGAATAGTAGATTATTCTAAAAATGTAATTTTGGAAAATAAATATCAAGAAATTGAAAAAGTATATGGAAGTAATTTATATGTTGTATCACAAGATGGAAAACAAAAAGTAGTAAATTCAGCTGGAGAAGATGTTTTAACACAGGGATTTGAACAAATTTCAGCAATATTAAAAGATGGACAAGGAGTAATATATGTTTCTAATGGGAAATATGGAGTAATGACAGTTACAGGAGAAGTAAAAATAGAAGCACAATATGATAATTTAGTTGAATCTCAAACAAATACTTTTATAGCAACTAAAGGTGGTAAACGAGGTGTTGTGGATTTAGATAATAATGAAAAAGTACCTTTTAATTATACATCAATAACATATAATGAAAAAGGTGATATATATATTGCGGAAGATGAAAATTTTAATAGTAATATAATGAATGGCCAATTTGAGACTAAGCAAACAGGAATTTTGATAGAAATCAATACAGATTCAGGTTATTTTGAATTAAGACAAAATGATGAATATAAATATTATAATTTTAAATTTGAGGAAAAAGATGTAAAAGATATTTTATCAAATAACACATTGTATTTGGATAAAAAAGATAATAAATATGGATATGTAGACAAAGAAGGAAATGTTGTGGTAGAATATATATATGATGATGCAACAGAACAAAATCAATATGGATATGCAGCTGTTAAGAAAGATGGAAAATGGGGCTCAATAAATAGTAGTGGAGAAGTTGTTCAAGAGCCTATATATGATTTAGATAGTTATTTAGTAATTGATTTTGTGGGAAAATGGCATTTGGGAAAAGATATTAATATGAATTATTATAATCAAGAGTAATACTAAAATATAAAATTTAATTAAAAATAAAAAGGTGATGAAAAATGGAACTAAAGATAAACTACCAATATACTTATTTTATACATCCTTTTGTTGTAAAGCAAAAAAAATACCAAAAATATATACTAAGATTATTAAAAGACAAAAATTGTAAATTAAAAAGATTTGAAAAGGAAAAGGATTTAAAATTATATAAATATTTTACACCTAAGATGAGAGAATTTTTGTTTTCAACATTTAGCCTTACAAATGCAAAATATGCTAAATTAAAAGAAATGTCACTTGATACACAATCAGCAATTCTTTCTAAATATCCATGCACAATTTTTGAATATAGATTAAAGAAAGATATTCAAGGTAAGGCAGGAACAGAAAAAGGGATATTTTTTAAGATTAGAAAAATAGAAATAATTTGTT
This sequence comes from uncultured Clostridia bacterium, assembly GCA_944393395.1. Lineage (GTDB taxonomy): Bacteria > Bacillota > Clostridia > TANB77 > CAG-508 > CAG-269. The sequence goes on along the minus strand of CALYAB010000039.1, from coordinate 11,188 downwards.
TTAATACAGGTATTTGCTTTTTAAGTATGAAAACAAATATAGAAGATGATGTTACCTTTGCAGATGTATTAAATTTTAATTATAAATTTAGAGATATAAAACAAGATAATAGAACATTAAATAATTATGACAAAATAAATATACAAACAGATAGTTTTTCTAGTATAGATAAAATTACTGATTTTATAAAAAGTATAACAGGATCAAATTTAGAGGCAATAAAATTAGATATAAATACAGAAAGATTTTTAGCATATTCATATTTATGTATAGATCAATCAGCTTGGAATCAAGAAAATAGTTTTGATAAAATAGAACACAACTTTATCAAATTTGCAAGAGTGCTACCAGCAGATGATGTTGCAAGCTTGAAAGAAGAGGATATTTTATCACTATCAAAATGGAAATATACTAAAATGGGGATATCAAAACAAGCAGTTACATTGTTTACATCTTCAACAGATATTAACAATTATACAATATTGCCAAATGAATATGAGCAACAATATTTATATACATATATATTTGAATTGTATAAAAAAATATATTTAAAAAAATTAAGTTTAGAATTCAAACATACAATGAAAGTAAAAAGTGCAAGAAAGAAATTTATAAATTTTACTAAAAATGTATGGATTCAAGAAGTAACAGAAGATGAAATAGGAACAATATTTAATCATAAAATAAAAGAAATATTAGAATTGGATAAATTATATACTGAAGTGAAAAATGAATATGATATTGTATATAAGGAATTAAATATAGAAAAAAACAAAAATTTAACTATAGTGATTTCTATTGTGCTAGTTGCATCTTTAGTATTTAATATACTTAATTTTATGTTATTGTCTAAAAATTAGTTATGGCTAAGTGTGTAGTTACAATTCATTATGTTAAAGTTATATAGTAACATTGCTTTACTCTACGTGAAAGGAATAAAATATGGAAATTAGTTGTGGTGTGGATATAATAGAAATTAGTAGAATAAAAAAAAGCATAGAAGAATCGGAAGATAGATTTTTACAAAGAGTATATACATACAAGGAAATTGAGTATTGTGAAAGTAGAAATAAACAAAAATATCAACATTATGCTGCTAGATTTGCGGCGAAAGAAGCCGTTTTTAAAGCAATATCAAATAAATTAGAAAATAAATATGATATAGAATGGAAAAATATAGAGATAATTAATGACAAAGAAGGAAGACCATATATAAATTTTATAGATATAGAAATAAAAGAAATAGATCAGATAGATATAAGTATATCACATTGTAGAGAATATGCAGTAGCAAATGTAGTTGCAATTTTGAGACATTAGGTCAGACATTAGGGGCCAGGACCGAAAGTGTCTCTTTTTTTTAGGAGGTAGATGTTTTGGAGTTTTTTGATAGTCATGCACATTTAGATGATGAAAAGTTTAATTTAGATAGAGAAGAAATAATAAAAAAGATAAAAGAATTTGGTGTCACTAAATTTGTTTCTGCTGGGTATAGTTTAGAAGGTTCAATAAAAGCAGTAGAATTATCTAAAAAATATGATTTTATTTATGCAACATGTGGTATTTCACCAAATGATATTCCACAAACTGAAGAGGAATTGTGGAAAAACATAGATAAAATAAAGCAAATTGTTAATAATAATTTAAATAGAAATTTAAATAATTTAAAATCAAATAATCAAAAAGAAAATAGTCAACAAGCATATAACAAAACTGGAAAAGTAGTAGCAATTGGAGAAATAGGTTTAGATTATTATTGGGAAAAAGATGTAAAAAGACGAGAGTTGCAAAAAAAGGCTTTTATAAAACAGATAGAAATAGCTAACGAGTTAGAGTTACCAATAGTAATTCATACAAGAGAGGCTGTAATGGATACACTAGAAATTTTAAAAGAAAAAAATGTAATAAAAAAAGGAATTTTTCATTGCTGCCCTTTAAATAGAGAACTTGTAAAAGAAGCGTTAAAACTAGGGTTTTATATATCTTTTGCAGGACCAATAACTTTTAAAAATTCAAAAAATGCTAATGAAATAATAGGAATGGTTCCAGAAGAGAAAATGTTGATTGAAACAGATAGTCCATATTTGTCACCAGAACCATTTAGGGGGAAAAGAAATGATCCTAGAAATGTTAGACTTATGGCAAAGAAAATTGCGGAAGTTAAGAATATAGAGTTAGAAAAAGTGGCAAAAATTACATATGAAAATGCTAAAACTATTTTTGAATTATAAAAGAATAGGAGGTTAATAGGAGGCAGACAATAGGGGCCAGTACCGAAAATGTATGAGAAAATCCTCATACATTTTCGGTACTGGCCCCTATTGTCTGCCTCCTATTGCCTAATATTTTAAATTCCTTAAAGCTTCTATTCTATCTGCTGTACTAGGGTGAGTAGACCATATATTTGAACTCTTTTTCTTTGAATTCTTTTTAAAAGGATTAACAATATACATATTAGCAGTAGCATCATTAGCCGTTTCTAATTGATTAGGATCGTTTTCTAATTTTTCTAAAGCAGAAATTAAACCATCTGGATTACGTGTAAATTCAACTGCTGTACTATCTGCTAAAAACTCTCTTTTTCTAGATAAGGCAAGTTGCATAAGAGATCCAAATATAGGTGATAAAATAAGGAAAACTAATCCTATTAACATCAATATACCGTTACCTTTATTATCACTATCTCTATCTCTCATTCCACCCCAAAATAGTGTACGAGAAAATAAATCTGCTAACATTACAATAAAACCTACCATTACAGATACAACACAACTTAATCTAATATCATAATTTTTGATATGACTCATTTCGTGTGCGATAACACCTTCTAATTCATAATAATCCAATTTTTCTAAAAGACCTGTAGTAACACATATTACAGAATTTTCTGGATTTCTACCTGTAGCAAAAGCATTTGGTTGTACATCATCTACAACATAAAGTCTAGGTTTACTAGGTAGACCAGAAGCAACCATTAATGAATCTAAAATATTAACTAATTTTTGATCTTCCTCTTTAGTGGCAGGTCTTGCTTTATTAAGAGATAGTACAATTTTATCACTATAATAATAAGATGCCCAGGCAGATCCAATTGAAAAGATTAAGGCGATTACAATAGACATAGTTCCTAATCTTAAAGCATGGCAAATATAGTAAACAATTAATGTAATCACTAAAATAAATATACCAATAATAATTCCTGATTCAAATTTATTTTTTTTACTTGTTTCAAACATAAAGTTTTCACTTCCTTTAATTATTTATAAATATTATATTAACTACATATCCAAAAACAGGGATATAAGGAACATCCCTTAACCCCTGTTTCCAAAATCAACTTTAACATTTTTTCTTGCTTCATCACTTTCAGCTTCGAATAAATCACGAGCTTTGAAGTTAAACATTCCTGCAATTATATTAGATGGAAAAACTTCTAATTTTGTATTGTACATTGTTACAGTATCATTATAAAATTGTCTTGAAAAAGAAATTTTATTTTCCGTATTTCTAAGTTCTTCGGATAATTCTGAGAAATTTTGATTTGCTTTTAAATCAGGATAACTTTCAGATACTGCCATAATAGTTTTTAATGCTGTAGATAATTCATTATCTATTGAAGCTTTTTGAGCAACACTTTCTGTATTAGCCCAAGATGTTCTAAGCTTAGCTATTTTTTCAAAAGTTTCTGATTCATGTGTCATATATCCTTTTACAGTTTCTACAAAATTAGGAATTAAATCAAATCTTCTTTGTAATTGCACGTCAATTTGACTCCATGCATTATCAACTTTAATTTTTGCCTGAACAAGACTATTATACATACAAATTAAAGCTATTACTACAATAATTATAATTGCTAATATAACCCAAACCATTTATTTAATTCCTCCTTAATTATATTATATACTAAATAATAACATATTAATTTTTGAAATACAATAATAATTTTTTAATTTAAAGTAATATTTTAAAAAAATTTTCATATATTATATTATGAGCAAAAAAATGGACAAATATAAGTGTTTTAAATAATATGTATAAAAAAACATAAAAAAAGAAGACGTTTCTAGCCTTAGAAAGATAAGCAATTGATGGGATTAGAGTGAAAATTTGACATTTTATAAAAAACATAGTATAATACTAGTATTGCCAAAAGGAGGTAATTTAAATTTATGAAAAGAGAAGAAAAGGCTTCAATTTCTATAATGAAGATTATCTGTGTAAGCATAATTTTAATATTAATATCTGGAATTAGTGTAATGGCTGTTAATACAGATTTAAAAGATGTAACAATTACATTACAAAATGGATATGAAATGGCAACAGTTACATCAAAAAGTAAAGTTTCAGATATATTAGAAGAAAATAATATTATATTAAATGAAAATCAAAAGGCAATACCTGATTTAGATACTGAAATATCATCAGGTGATACAATAAAAATAACTGATAAATCATATAATGAAGTGCAAATTGCTAAAATTTCAGAAGAAGGAATTGAAACTTCATTAAATCAATTATTAGAAAATTATGCGCCAATTACAGAAAAAATAGTAGTAGAGCAAGTAGCAATACCTTATGAAACGATTACGAAAAATACAACAGGAACATCAGCAGATACAACTAATAAAGTTGTTCAAGAAGGGAAAGATGGTATAAAAGAAGTAACATATAAGGTGAAATATCAAAATCAAGTAGAAATTGAAAAGTCAGTAATATCAGAAGTGGTAGTACAAGAGCCAGTAAACAAAATAGTTCAAGTACAAAAGAAAGCTACTTCAAGAAGTTCAACACTTCCAAGAACTACAAGTGCTAATGCAACAGCAGGAACTGTATATAAAGTAACAGCATATTGCCCATGTAGTAAATGTTGTGGAAAATCTACAGGAAGAACAGCTTCAGGAACAACAGCAACAGCGGGTAGAACAGTAGCAGCATCTAGTAAATTCTCATTTGGAACAAAACTAAATATTGGTGGACACGTTTATACAGTTGAAGATAGAGGTGGAGCTGTAAGTGGAAACAAAATAGATATATTTGTTAATTCACATGCTGAAGCTTTACAATGGGGTGTAAGATACTTAAATGTAAGTGTTGTAAACTAATTAAATATGTAGTATAATATGCTAAAGTTTTTAACTTTAGCATATTTTTACATTATAGGAAATGCAATTTCCTATAATGTAAAAATATAATTGCACAGAAAAATTGTTGCACAATTTTTCGCGTCGACAAATCTTTACACTTCTTTGAGAACTTAAATAAATATAGTTAAATTAGAAAAGCAGAAAAAAGTTCTCACGAAGCGAGATTTGTCATATATTAGAAAGTCCGCTATTGTTCTTTAATAGGAAAAATCAAGTTTTTCCTATTAAACAAAAAATAGCTTAAAATGAAAAAGGAGAGAAATAAATGAAACTAATATCTTGGAATGTAAATGGTATACGTGCATGTGTGAATAAAGGATTTAAAGATTTTTTTGAAAAAATACAGGCAGATATATTTTGTATACAAGAAACTAAATGTCAGCCAGATCAAATAGAGCTAGAGTTTGAAGGCTATAAATCTTATTGGAATAGTGCAGAAAGAAAAGGATATTCTGGAACAGCGATATTTACCAAAAAGACTCCATTAAATGTAAAATATGGAATAGGAATAGAAGAACATGATAAAGAAGGAAGAGTTATAACATTAGAATTTGACAATTTCTATATGGTTGATATATATACTCCTAATGCAAAAAGAGGATTAGAAAGATTAGACTATAGGCAAATTTGGGAAGATGAAATAAGAAAATATTTATTAGAATTAAATAAAACCAAGCCAGTTATAATGTGTGGAGATTTAAATGTAGCCCATAAAGAAATTGATTTAAAAAATCCAAAATCAAACAAAGGAAATGCAGGTTTTACTGATGAGGAAAGAGGAAAAATGACAGAACTATTAGAAGCAGGTTTTGTAGATACTTTCAGATATTTATATCCAGATAAAACTGATAGCTATAGTTGGTGGTCATATATGGGAAAAGCGAGAGAAAAAAATGTAGGATGGAGAATAGACTATTTTATTGTATCTAAAGATATAAAAGAAAAGATAAAAGAGGCCACTATATACCCAGAAATATATGGAAGCGATCATTGTCCGATAGGTCTAATAATAGAATAGTGAGGTAGTTTGTATGGAGGATATAAAAAATAATTGGAAAAAATGGATATATTGGTTTTGTTTAGGACTTGCATTAATATGTATATATAAGTTTTTAGATAATTATCAAAGTGTAATGGGAGTAATAAATACATTTTTAGGTGTTATAAGTCCATTCTTGATAGGAATATTTATTGCATATTTATTGTATATGCCTTCAAGAAAGTTTGAAGAATTGTATAAGAAGATTAATTTAAAAATAATATCTAAAAACTCGAGGGTGCTAGGAGTAATAACAGTATATGTTATTATTTTAGTATTAATTGTGATATTAGTATCAGTAATATTACCGATTGTTTTTGAAAGTATAGTTGATTTCTTAAGCAATATACCGCATTATTATGAAGATTTAATAAATACATATAATAATTTACCAGATGATTCAGTTTTTAAAAGTCAAATTGTCCAAGACGAAATACATAATTTACAAAATATAGATATAAAACAATATTTAAATATAGAGCAAATATTAGAATATTTAATGAATGCAGTTAGTGCGATTTTTAGTATAGTAGATATATTCATTGCCATAATCGTATCAGTATATATATTAGTAGATAGAAACCAGATATTATCATTTATAAAAAGATTGGCAGGTGCTATCTTTAAGGAACGTACATATAAAAATATAGACAAATATTTTAATAATTCAAATGAAATTTTCTTTAAATTTATAGCAAGTCAATTTTTGGATGCAATAGTAGTTCGGCATATTGGTATCGATTGCTATGACTATTATGGGAATTAAATATGCACCATTATTAGGATTTTTTATAGGATTATTCAATATGATACCATATGTTGGAGCAATAATTGCAACGGCAATTTCTGCTATAGTTACATTAATAACTGGAGGATTATCTCAGGCAATTTGGATGCTTATAGTAGTTATAATATTACAACAAATAGATGCAAATATTATTAATCCTAGAATAGTTGGTAAATCGTTAAAAATTAGCCCATTGTTAGTATTATTTGCTGTAACTTTTGGTGGTGCTTATTTTGGAATATTAGGAATGTTTTTGGCAGTGCCAGTGATTGCAGTTATAAAAATATTAATAGATGATTTTATAAGATATAGAGAAATTAGAAAAAGAAGAATAAAAGAATAAAATGTTGACGCTAAAAATTGCTATGCAATTTTTAGCGTCAACATTATTTTTATGCTATTAACCTCTTTGCAATAAATATTGTATACCACCATTGGCAATTGCAGTTAAAGTAAGAACAATAAGTCCAGCTGCAAAAACACCAGCCATAATCGGTGGGATTGCTTTTTTAGGTGGTAAATCTAAAAAGTTTGCAATCAAAGAACCAACCCATGCACCTGTTCCAGGTAATGGTATTGCAACAAATATAAATAAACCTAAAGCAGCAAAATTTTGTAATCTTTCACTTTCTTCTATTTTTCTGGTTGCTCTTTCAGAAGCCCAATCAATAATAATCTTAAAAGGTTTCCATTTACCAAAGAAATCAAATAATGGTCTAATAAATTTGACTATAAAATATACAGGTATGATATTACCTATAAAACTACATAAAAAAGATTCTATATAGTTTAAATGAAATGTAAATACTCCTACTGGTATTGCTCCTCTTAGTTCTATTATTGGTATCATTCCGACAAAAGCGGTTAATAAATATTTTACTATTAATGGTAATCCTGCCATGTTTCCTCCTATGTTATTATATTTTTGAATTCTATAGCAATTTTGAATTCTTATGTATTGTACTATAAAACAAAAAGATTGTCTATATTTGTGATAAAATTTTACTAAATCATGGCAAAAGTATTGACTTCCGTAAGCATTTTGAGGTATAATAATAAAGATTTGAAAAAGAGAATTTAATTAACCTAAAAAAGAAAAATAAAAAAGGTGATTAAAATAAAAAATATTAGTTTTTAAAATAATTGAATATTTTACTAGAGCCAGTTGAAAAATGTAAGTTTTTTGACAGCTCTTTTATTGCCGTTTTTATTGTGTTGGGAATTAAATTTCCCTATATGATTCAAATCAAATTATAAATTCTAAAATTTTTATTCAAAAGTCAAAAATTAAAAGAAGAGGAATTAAATATAAGTTTCCCTAGGTTATTTTAAGATTGTAGAAGCAGACGATTTTAAAAAACTAGTCAAGAAATTTATCATTTAAGAAGGACTTCTTTTAACTAATAAATCAAATCAACATAATTTTAGTTGATAATTATTTCTGCTTAATATTTTATATGAGGTGATTTTCTTGAAATTAAAAGAAGTTAAATACGAGAAAGCTTCTCGTAAAGATTTCGCAAAAGTTGGCGATTATATAGAGATGCCAAATTTAATCAAAGTTCAAAGAGATTCATATGATTGGTTTGTAGAAGAGGGGCTAGGTGAAGTATTAAGTGATATTTCTCCTATTGAAGACTATTCAGGAAACTTAGTACTTGAATTCTTTGATTACTACATGGAGGACAAGACAAAATATACTGTAGAAGAAGCAAAAGAGAGAGATGCAACATATTCAACAAGACTACATGTAAAAGTAAGATTAATTAATAGGGAAACAGGAGAAATTAAAGAACAAGAAATTTATTTAGGTGATTTTCCGTTAATGACAGATAGTGGTACATTTGTAATAAATGGAGCAGAAAGAGTTGTAGTTAGCCAATTAGTACGTTCACCAGGATGTTATTATACTGAAGAGTTTGACACAAAGACAGGAAAAAGAACATATACATCAACTGTAATGCCACTTCGTGGAGCATGGCTTGAATATGAAACAGATGGAAATGATATTTTTTGGGTTCGTGTAGACAGAACAAGAAAAGTTCCAATAACTACATTGTTAAGAGCTATAGGAATTGTTACAGATGACCAAATTAGAGAATTGTTTGGTGATGAAGAACTAATTAAAGCAACAATAAATAAAGATACAATAAAAGAACAAGATGAAGCATTAATAGAAATATACAAGAAATTAAGACCAGGAGAACTTCCAACTGCAGATGCTGCTAAGAATTTATTCAATGGATTATTTTATGACAATAGAAGATATGACTTAGCAAAAGTAGGAAGATATAAATTTAATCAAAAATTAGCATTAGCTGGAAGAATTAAAGGTAAGGTATCAGCAGAAGATATTGTAGATAGTGAAACAGGAGAAGTATTTGTACAAGCAGGAGAAGTAATTAGTGAAGAAGTTGCAGAAAATATTCAAAATGCAGGAATCAATATTGTAGATATTACTCTTGGAGAAAGAACTGTTAGAATAATAGGAAATAGTACAGCAAACATTCATGCAGTATTACCAGATGTAGACTTAAGTAAATTACATTTCAAAGAATTAGTAAATTATAATGTATTAAAAGATATCATAGACAATACTGACAAAAAAAATTTAGTAAAAATTATAGAAGAAAGACAAGACGAATTAGTACCAAAACATATTACAACAGAAGATATGATTGCTTCTATAAATTATTTATTAAACTTATCACATGGACTAGGAGAGCCAGATGATATCGACCATTTAGCAAACCGTAGAATTAGATGTGTTGGTGAATTATTACAAAATCAATTTAGAATAGGATTAACAAGATTAGAAAGAGTTGTTCGTGAAAGAATGACGGTTCAAGATTTAGATGTTGTAACACCACAAACATTGATAAATACAAAACCAATCACATCAGCAATAAGAGAATTCTTTGGAAGTTCACAATTATCACAATTTATGGATCAAACAAATCCTCTTTCAGAGTTAACACATAAAAGAAGAATATCAGCATTAGGACCTGGAGGATTAACAAGAGATAGAGCAGGATTTGAGGTTCGTGATATTCACTATACACATTATGGTAGATTGTGTCCAATAGAATCACCTGAAGGACCAAACATCGGGTTAATTTCGGCATTATCATCATTTGCACAAATCAATGAGTATGGATTTATTGAAACACCATATAGAAAAGTAGATCCAGAAACACATAAATTAACAGATATAGTAGAATATATGAGCGCAGATGTAGAGGATAATTATATAATTGCCCAAGCATCTGAACCAATTGATAAAAATGGAAAATTTGTAAATTCTAGAGTAAGAGTTAGATTTAAGAATGAAGTAATAGAAGTAGATAGAGATAACGTTCAATATGTAGATGTATCTCCAAAACAATTAGTTTCTATAGCAGCAGCAATGATTCCATTCTTAGAGCATGATGATGCAAAAAGAGCTCTAATGGGTGCTAACATGCAACGTCAAGCAGTACCATTAATGATTACAGAAAGTCCAATTGTTGGAACAGGTATTGAATATAGAGCTGCAAAGGATTCAGGAATATTAATCTTAGCAGAAGATGATGGAGTTATAGAAAAAGTAACAGGAGATGCTATAACAGTTAAATATAATAATGGAAAAACAGTAGTACATAAATTGCGTAAATTTAAGAGAACAAATGGTGGTACTTGCATTAACCAAAAACCAATTGTAAAAAAAGGTGAAAAAGTTAAAAAAGGTGATGCTATTGCAGATGGACCATCAACAAAAAATGGTGAAATGGCATTAGGTAAAAATGTGTTAGTTGCTTTCTCAACATGGGAAGGATACAACTATGAGGATGCTATTCTATTAAATGAAAGACTAGTAAAAGAAGATGTATTTACATCAATTCATATAGAAGAATATGATTGTGAGTGTAGAGACACAAAACTAGGAGCAGAGGAAATAACAAGAGATATTCCAAACATTGGTGATGATTCATTAAAAGACTTAGATGAAAATGGAATTATCCGTATAGGTGCAGAAGTAAGACCTGGAGATATCTTAGTTGGAAAAGTTACACCAAAAGGAGAAACTGAATTAACAGCTGAAGAAAGATTGTTAAGAGCGATTTTTGGAGAAAAAGCTAGAGAAGTAAGAGATACATCATTAAGAGTACCTCATGGAGAAGCAGGAACAATTGTTGATGTAAAAATCTTTACAAGAGAAAATTCAGATGAATTAGG
>CALYAB010000038.1 GCA_944393395.1 uncultured Clostridia bacterium | reverse complement strand
AATGCTTTAAGCTCAAGGCTTTCATTCCTATGTGTGCCTTTAGAGCGAAGCGAGAAAGGAATGGAATTTATTATGAAAAATGAATTAACAATAAAAAAGTGTAAGTCTTGCGGAGCAATAGTAAAAGTTATTGAAGATTGCAACTGTGATGGTTGTGGAATTATTTGCTGTAATGAACCAATGGAAATATTAGAGCCAAATTCAGTAGATGCAGCTGTAGAAAAGCATGTCCCTACTTATGAAAAAGTTGAAGATGAAATATTGGTTAAAGTTAATCATGTTATGGAAAAGGAACATTTTATTGAATGGGTAAGCATGGTTGCTGATAACAAAGAATATACTGTTAAATTACTTCCAGAACAAAATGCAGAAGCAAAATTCCCATATATATCTGGTGCAACTATATATGCTTATTGCAATAAACACGGTTTATGGAAAAAAGAGGTTGAATAATATTTTTATTCAACCTTTTCTCCTTCTTCTGCTTCTTCACAATCTACTACTTGTTTTCCTATACTTGCAATTAAGTCACTTGCATTTGCAACTCCTTTAGTAAAAACTCCTACTAGATACGTATTTTTTCCATATATAATACCATAATCATGTGTATATTCTTCATATGATCCATATTTATGCGCTACTTCATATTGAGGTAATTGCGCTTTTAAATATATACCTCCTGAAGATTTTTTCATATATCCAATTAGTTCACTGTATTTTTCCGAATTTTGATATAAATATTGTAACACATCATAATAATATGAAGCACTAGCTATGTTTTCTTTATAAAATGTTTCTGGTAATTCAATATTTGTATATTTAGACAATTGATTTTTGCATTTTTCATATCCTTCTCTATTGACAAGAATATTTAATGCTGTATTATCACTATTTACTATACTTTGCTCGATAAGATATGAAATTGGTATCTTTTCTCCAACTGAATATTTCGCTGCCGTAGATCCTCCACCTTCCTCATAATCATCTTTAGTATAAAGTAAAGTATCTGATATATTTAATATTCCCTCTTCTATCTTGTCATAGTACATCATAGCAACAGGAACTTTTATTGTACTTGCTGCTGTAAAATATGCATTTTCATTATAATAATAACTCTTTTTTTCTTCTATATTATAAAAAAAGAAATAAAAATTATTTTCATTTAGATTATTTTTTGTTCTTATATTATTTATTAATTCTTCTATTTTTACATCAATTGTTTCTTCTATAATATTCTCCTCTTCAGAAGATTCTACACTTGTTGCTACAACTTCCTCTGTTTTTTGTTCTTCTTCCTCTTCCATATGTGCTTCTTCCATACCCTTTTCTTCTTCCTGACTATTTTTTTCTTCTTTGTTCATGTTTTTAATGACCATTACTACTAAAGCTATTATTACTAGTATAAACATTAATCTAATAATAATTTTTGAATTTAGTCGAGATTCTTTTTTCTTAAAATGTTTTCCTTTTTTTCCCATATTTCTACTCCGTTTTTTATCTTATTATATCACTATATTAGAGCAAAGCGAAGTTTTTGTTTAGGAAAAATTTGATTTTTCCTATTCAACAAGAAAAAAGTAAATTTGTATACACAAATAATTATGCGAGCTTCTAACAAAAAACGTTAAAAAGCTCGCTATTATTCTTAGTAAAAATCTATCTTAAAAATCCATTTATTATCTCGTCTTCAGCCTCTTTTTCAGACAATCCTAAAGTCATAAGTTTTATCAATTGTTCTCCTGCAATTTTTCCTATAGCAGCTTCATGTATTAAATTTGCTTCTACATTATTTGCTGTTATTTCCGGAGTTGCTGTAACTATTGCATTATCTTTTATTATTGCATCACATTCACTATGAGCAAAACATTTTTCATTACCATAAATCTTTGATATAAACTCTTGTTTTGAATTTTCTGTTGCAACAGATCTTGATGTAACATGTGTACTAGAATTTTCTCCGTCTAGTTTTACGTCAAATACTGTTTTTGCATATTGGTTTCCATCTGTCATTATTTTTTCTGTAACAACAAAATTTGTGTCTTTTTGCAATACTCCTTTTGTTTCTCTTATTGTTGAGCTAACTCCTTTTATTTGTGTACTTTCCATTTCCATGCTACTTCCATCTTTTAAATAGACTTCTGTTACAGGGTTTAATATTTTCTTTCCATCTCCGCTTCCTTCACCATAGTGTTTTTCTATATATCTTACTTTTGCTCCTTCTTCTAAATAGAATCTATGTATTCCATCATGTTGTGAATCTTTGTGATGGTCATTGTGTATGCCACATCCTGCAATAATTATTACATTAGCATTTTTGCCTATATAAAAATCATTGTATACCACATCTTTTAATCCACTTTCTGTGATTATTACTGGTATATGTATAAATTCAAATTTAGTGTTTTCTTTTACATATATATCAATTCCTGACACATCTTTTTTAGTGACTATATTTACATTTTCTGTTACTTGTCTTTCTACTCCTTGTCCATTTCTTCTTATATTATATGCTCCTTTTGTAATATTCTCTAAATTAGAAACTTCGTTTAAAAGACTTTTGTCAACTTCATTTAATTTTTTTAATTCCATCTCTTTTTCTCGTATAATTAATGTTAAATTATTTTATTATACGAATTCTCCTTTCTAACATTCTTTTTTTATTTTGCAACAACCGTTTGTTTTTTATTTCGCCATTTAATATTTCTTCACTTGTTCCAATTTGTCTTATTTCCCCTGATTTCATTAATACTATTTCATCTGCTATCTTTAAAATCTTTTCTTGATGCGAAATTATTATGGTTGTCCCTTTTGTTATTTCACTCATTGTTTGGAAAACATCTATTAAGTTATTAAAACTCCATAAGTCAATTCCTGCTTCTGGCTCGTCAAATATTGTTAATTTTGTTTCTCTTAATGCTACTGTTGCTATTTCAATTCTTTTTAGCTCTCCTCCTGATAATGAACCATTAACTTCTCTATCTACATATTCTTTTGCACATAAACCTACTTTTGATAAAGCTTCACATGCTTCCTTCTTTGTTATTTTTTTATTTGCTGATATTTTTAGCAAATCATATACTGTAATTCCTTTAAATTTTACTGGCTGTTGAAACCCAAAACTAATTCCCAATTTTGCTCTTTCGTTTATTTCCATATCAGTTATATCTTTTCCGTCAAAAATAATTTTTCCTGAATCTGGTTTTTCTATTCCCATTATAATTTTTACTAATGTTGATTTTCCTGAACCATTAGGACCTGTTATTGCAATAAATTTTCCTAAGTCCATATCTAGATTAATATTCTTTAAAATTTTTTTATTATCTCTTTCAAAACATATATCTTCTAATTTTAATATCATTTCTACCTTGTATGCTATATTTAATAATTTAAATATTCATACTCTCCTTTCTTTAAATTTTATATTGATTTTTTTGACTTCAAATAATTGTCTTTGTAATTGCTTTTTGTGTAACTTAAAATTTTACATTTATTATTTTATACTATATAAATTAAGCTTTTAATTTTTTCTGTTCTTTTCTTTTACTAAGTCTATTTTTTATAGTTACTTTTATGCAACTTTGACATTTAGGATTATTTTTATCATATTCACAATCTAAATCTCCTAAATCCATAATTTTACTTATATATTTTTCTAATTTTTTAGTAGTGTCTGGTGACATAGCATATTTCATTGATTTTGCTTCTTCTTCTGCATCTTTTTCATCTACTTCTAATATATCTACTAAAAACATTTTTATAATATCATGTTTTTTTATAATTTCTTTTGCTATTTCTTCTCCTTTGTATGTTAAGTTTATTTCTCCATAGACTTCATATTCTATCAAATCTAAATCCCTTAGGCTTTTTATCGCTCTATTTACACTTGGTTTAGTTATTTTCAACTTTTTTGCTATATCTGTCACCCTGCTTTTTCCTGTACTTTTTTCTAATATATATATCACTTTTAAATATTCTTCTTGGGAATTTGTTAATTTCATACCTTCCTCCTTGTTAGCCTACGCTAACATTTTACTATCTTTTTCTATAATTGTCAATATTTTATGCTAGATTAACATATATTTGTGTAACTACTCGTTACAATTCACAGTCACTACTAGATAATGTGATATATATTATATTCTAAGCGGGGGTCGGGGGGACCGACACGCTACATACTGTTAATAAATCAATGATGACTTTGGAAGAATTGATTTATCTACAGTATGTAAAGTGTTGGGATAGCGCAGAATATAATATATATCACAAAGCTTTAGATAGTTTTAGTCTATGAATTCTAACAGCTACTCGCTGGTAAAATGTTGAGAGTTACTTAACACAAATCAAATCTTTTATATTTTCATATTTCGCATCTCCTATTCCACTCACCTCCTTTATATCCTCTATAGTTTTAAATTTTCCATTTTCTTTCCTATAGCTAATTATTTTACTTGAAGTTGAAGGCCCTATACCTGGCAAAGTTTCTAACTCTGTTTGAGTTGCAGTATTTATATTTATTTTTTCTGTCCCACTTTTTCCTTCATTCCCACTTTCGGTATCTACTCCTCCTGATGATGTAATATATTTTGAACTTTCATTACTATTAAAATCTTCTGCTATCTCACTCTGTTCCTCTCCTATAGTAGGTATATATATTTTCATTCCATCTTCTAATTTAAATGCTAAATTTATCTCTTTAGTATCTGCATTTTCTTTCAATCCTTCAGCTTTATCTATTGCATCTGAAACTCTACTATTTTCTTTTAATTCCACTATTCCCTCTTTATTTACTGCCCCTGATATGTGAACAATTATATTTTCTTCTGTTTCTACATCTTCTTCTGTTTCCTCTTCTATAGTATTTTCACTTATTATTTCCTCATCAGATATTAAACTGTCATCATCTTTTGTATAGATATAATATAAAAAGGCAATTATAATAATTGATAAAATAATTCCTATAATTATTTTTTGTTTTTTACTAAATTCGTACATTTTGCTTACATGATATATTAAAAAATATATCATTCCTCCTTTCCTTCTTTTTTATAATATTAAACAAAATCACTAAAATTAATTGCAAAATTCGACAAAATGCTATATATTATTAATATTAGAAATTTAACACAATCAAAATATTAGGAGTTTTTAAATGAGTTCAAATATAAAAAAATTTTTATTATTATCATTTTTAATAATTGGATTACTATTTAATAATTTTTATATTGTTTACGCAGATAATTCTGAACAACCAGAATTATCATCTAAAGCTGCAATTTTAATTGATACTAAAACTAATAAAATATTATATGATAAAAATTCTAATGAAAAAATGTTTCCAGCAAGTACAACCAAAATAATGACCGCAATATTGGTATTAGAAAATTGTGATTTAAAAGAAACTGTAACTGCCAGTTATGATGCTATTATGTCCATCCCAGATGGATATGTTGTTGCTGATATTGATGGTGATGAACAACTAACTGTAGAACAACTACTACAATTACTACTTGTTCACTCTGCAAATGATGCTGCAAATGTATTAGCTGAATATGTTGGCGGTTCTATCGAAAGCTTTGTTTCTATGATGAATACAAAAGTTAATGAATTAGGATTAACAAATACTCATTTTACAAACACTTATGGCTTACAAGATGAAAATCATTATACTACTGCTTATGATTTATCAGTCATTATGCAATATTGCATTAAAAATGATGATTTTAGGAGAATTGCTGGTAGTGCATCATGTTCTATTCCAGCCACAAATAAGTCTGGGCCAAGGTCTTACACTTCAACTAATGAAATTTTAGTTCCAGATAACTCTAATTACTATAGCTATGTAACTTGTCGGTAAGACTGGTTTTACTACCGAAGCCGGTGAATGTTTGGTTTCTTCTGCATATAAAAATGATATGGAATTAATTTGTGTGGTATTAGGTGGAAGTCAACAAAATGGTACATCTATAAGATTTTCTGAAAGCAAAGCTTTATATGAGTATGGCTTTAATCAATTTTATTTAAAAAATATAGCTAATCCTGGAGATATAATTACTGAAATTGAAGTATCTAATGGTACTCCTGATACTAAAAAATTAGATTTAGCTTTTTCAGATAGTATTTATGCTTTAGTTCACACTTCAGATTCTGATACAAACTACACACCTACAATTGAATTAAACTCAAATATATCTGCTCCTATTACACAAGGTGAAGTTTTAGGGAAAGCTATATATTCAATTGATGGGATTGATTATGAATCTGATATAGTTGCAACTCATAATGTAGAAGCTTCTCAATTACTTCAATTTATTTTACAAATTGGTGGGTTATTTATATTATTACTGATTACATTTGAAATATTTTTTTCAAAACGCAAGAAAAAATAAATTTTTTCTATTTAAGAATAAAGGCCATGAATTAAATATTTTATTATTAAAGGCAGACAATATTTATAATTGTCTGCCCCTTTTTTAATTATAATCTTTTCCTATTATTATTGTTAAATCTGCTTTACTTGATGTACCTGAACTATTAGAAACTGTTCCTGTTCCTATTACATTTTTTATACTATCTACAGTAGTAGTTGATACACCTTTTTTATTTGCTATTACTGTCTTACTTGTAGATGTTGTTGTTCCTGTTCTTGAAACATTATATCCTGCTTGTTTTAATTTATTTACCACTTCTTGAAGAACTTTTCCATCTGCAGTACCATTTAAAACTTCTATTTTTATATCTGATTTAGAAGTTGAAGTCGAACTGCTTGAACTTGAGCTTGAATTTGTTGCATTTGTATTAGTAGAAGTATTTGTTTCTAATGTATTACCATCTTCTGATTGTCCTTCTGTTGCTTGCTCTGGATAAAATAGTGTTTGTATTAATTGAGCTGTTTCTTCTTCATCTACAACAAAAATACTTACATTATTTGTTCTACTCATATCTGGTACTTCACCTGGAAGAGATTCTGTTAATAAATTTTCTGTTTGGAATTCTACTGCATATGGCAAATAATCTTTTAATGCATTAAAATCCACATTTGTTATTAAGTTTCTACTTGCAATATCTAATATTTTTCCTAATTTAGTTATATTTTCTAACTTAACAGTTTGTTCAACTACAGCTGTTATAAAATCTCTTTGAGTTTTCATTCTTCCTAAATCATTGTCACCATATTCTGAAGGATAACTTGTTCCATCATTATTATGTCTAAATCTCAATAATTGCTCTGCCTTCTCACCATCTATCTGCTGTACACCTGCTTCTAAGTGAATATGCAAATCTTGTGTAGGGTCATCATAGTTCATATTAATTGGAACATCAAATTCTACTGGGCCTATAGCATCAACTAGTTCTATTAATGCTTCAGTTTGTACTACTGCATAATATCCTATATTTAATCCTGTTAGTTCATTAACTGCTTCCACTGTTTCCATTGGGTCTTTTGTTAAATTATATATTGCATTTATTTTATCAGATGCCTTTGCTCTTCTTACATTTGTACCTGTAAAAGAATCTCTAGGAATTGATAATAATACTGCTCTTTGCGTATTAGGATTATATGATGCAACCATTATGGTATCCGTCAGAGCTACTCCTTCTTGATCCGTACTTACCCCCATTAATAGTACTTGAAACTCTTGTAAACTTTTTTTAGTATTCTCGTCATGCCCAACTACTGTGGCTAACATTCCTGATACTCCACCGCCATTTTGATATACTTTATATGCAAAAACTCCTCCTGCAATCAATATGATTAATAACATTACTAACAGAACTTTTTTCCATCGTTTCATCTTTTTCTTTGTTTTTTTATTATTATTTATTTTCTTCCCATTATTTTTGCTTTTGTTCGATTTATTATTATTCACTTGTAATCCACTCCTAAAAAACTCATGTTACTAGTATAGCAAATCTACAATCAAAAATCAACAAATAAAGACAAATTTTAATAATTTGTCTTTACTAGTTAATGGTTTAGAAAAATCATTCCGTTTCTTCTATTTTATTAAAAAACACATCTAATATATTATTTTCATTCATTGCTTTTCCTATATATGACTCTTCAACAGTTGTATATACTGTATTCTGTGGACTAATTCTTCCACTCAAATTAACAATTAGTAATAAAACATATATTATTAATACACCTCTTAGCAATCCATATATAGCTCCTCCCAATCTATTAAACTGATTTATTATTGGCAATTTTGAAACTAAGTTAGCCAAGCCACTAACAAATTTTAATACAATTCTTGCAATAACAAATAATAGTAATATTACTGCTCCTTGAATAATGTTTATAGATATTGTCCTAGCTGTTTCGGGTAACATATTGTTTTGAATTGTTTCTACTATTTGATTTGACTTTTCTTCTTTATTAGTCATTATATCATTTGCTTCTTCTAATATTGCATTTTGAATTGTTTCATCAATACTTGTTACATTAATAATTAAATTTGAAATTGGTTTATATAATACAACTGTTATAACAATAGAAATAATTACTGCTAGTAATTGAATTGCTAACATTATCAATCCTTTTTTATATGCTAAAAATGTTGATAATAAAATTATTGCTACTATTATTAAGTCTACAACTATTCCCATAAATTATCACCTCTATAAATTAATAATTTCTACTTTATCTCTATATACTATTCCAGCAATATTATCAGATATAGTAATATTTGTAACCTCTTGATTAGCTACATATCTCTTTACAAGCCATCCTCCTGTATTAATAAATTCAACCTCTGTTCCTAAATTTAGTGCGACTATATCACCTTTGGTATAAATCTCTTTTACAGATGTATTTACTGTATAATCTTTTTGATTTTTGCTATCTATATCCATAATACTAGCTACAGAATTTGCTGAAAATATTCCTGATGATTCTTCTTCAATAGTTACAAAATTATTATCTAATTCTATTGATTGTGACGTTATTTTTTTGTCATCTTTTTCAAATACAACATTTTCACCATCATTCTCTATAATGCTAATTGCATCAGTATACATACATACTATTCTATCTTTATCTTGATACTTTATATTTACTAATAATTTATTTTGTTCACTTTCATATTTTTTTTCTTCTGAATTTGTAGGGTCTGTTTTGGCTTTTTCGACTGATATTATCCTTACATCAGATTGAATTATTGTTCCAGATGTATCTATCTCTGCCATGGCTAAATATTTATTATCATTTGATATTGTTACATCAACTGCCATTGTAGATGACAGATATATATTAAATAGCACATTTCCTTCTGGATCAAACATTTCAACTACACTCTTATAACTAGTCCCTGATATTATTACTGCTACATATCCATTCTTATTTACATATACTTGTGAAATATTACCTTCAATTTGATTTTCCCACACAATATTTTTGTTTTCTACTAAATATAACTTTTGACCGTTTGATTCTCCTATAACTAAAAATCTATTTGTAGCATTAAATACTGGTTTGGTTATTTGAATATCAAGACTTGCCTCTTCTGTGCCAGATGATCCATATAAACTCAACTTGTTTTTGCTTAATATAGTTATATATTTATCAAAAGCATAAATATTTGAGTTATCGCCATCATCTAATTCAATTGTAGCTAATTTATCTTGTGATACTTCTTTTCTAAATATTTCTACATCTATCCAGTTTCTAAACTCTCTATTACTTATGTATAAAGATACAACAACAATAACAGCAACAACAAGAATTGATATTAATACACATGCTATTATTTTTTTTGCATTTATAGTTCTACTTTCAGGTTCTACCCAATAATCTCTCATATTCTTTCTCCTCGTCTTTTGTTATGAATATTCTACTATATCAACCAAAAAAAAGCAAGATTTTTATAATCTGAATCAAACCTATATACCCAAATATTGGATACAATAAATTAACCAGATTAGAAAAACCAATCTTAGAAACTGCAATAGAAGTAATGCATATTAACATAGCATATTTATTACGACTTTTGTCTGTTTTAGATATATTTTCTAAAAAACTAGTTCCCAAAGATATACTTGTAGTAAGTATCGAACTTAGTATTATAAAGCCATATAAATATTTAAAAACTACAGAAACCTTTGAAGCAACATATACTGACGGCATTTCCAAATTTTCTATATTAACATCTACTCTTAATAACATAAAAAATATGATTAATGATAATAAAATAACAGCAATCATAGTCAATATGCAAATTATTGTATTTTCTCTTTTATTTTTAACAAACCTACTTAATGTTATTAATACTGGAATTAATAAAATAGTATTATAACTACCATATAATACACTATCTAAAACCCATTTAAAGCTTGAATTATTGGATAAATAATTAGATATTTGTGATATATCATTTAACTTAATAGCATTCATTCCTATAACTAATATACTTATAACTAATATTGGAACTATTATTTGGTTTGTTTTTATCAAACCTGACACATTTTTTAAAAATATATAATAACATATTAATGCCAAAATTGAACTTCCTATGATACTATTAATATTAAATTGTTGCTCAAAATATGCCCCAAATCCTGCTATCATAATATAAAATGTAATTAGTATAAATATATTAATTATTGTATTAAATACATCTAAAATCTTTTGATTATCTATAAATCTTTTTAAAAAATCTTTATAATTATTTATTTTATTATTTTTACAAATAATAAAGGTTTTATATATTACTAATCCAAGTATTAAACTTGAAATTAGTATTCCTATAATTCCTTTTACACCATATTTATAGAAAAAAATATATATTTCTTGACCAGAAGCAAAACCAGCTCCTATAAAAGTTCCTATTATGACAAATGTGGCATTACAAATTCTTTTTAGCATATTCCCTCTCATATAACATTTTTTATTTTTTTACATTATAGGAAATGCAATTTCTTTCGAAAATAAAATATTTATTTTCACTTTGAATTTCGTAACTTAAAGCTTCATAAGAATTCCTATAATGTAAAAAAATCTCATAATATTTTATGAGATTTTTTCTATTTTATTCATATATTATGGGAGATATATTACCTTCCCATTTGATTTATTTTTTTCTTCTTCTCTTTTGCCATACTATCAAACCAATAATAATTATAACTATTGGTACTGCAAAAATAATAACTCTTACTATCGTATCTTGTTGTTCTGTTGCTGTATATGTTACAGTTCCCGTACTCTTTCTTGCTGTTATATCTTCTTCTCTATCAGATAAATATGCCAAAGAATTCAAAACTAAATCCTTATTATATGCAAGTTGTACTGCTGCATATTCTAAATCATCAATCAATTTATAATCTGAAACAAAATTATTATCTCCATAAATTATTAATGTGGATGTCTTAGCTTCTTCTCCTGTTTCTTCATTTGCTTCTGTTAGTGTCTTTTTCAATTCTGCTCCTACAGTAAATGTACCAGTCTCTTCTCCTTCTGTTGCTGTTAATGAATCATTCTTAAAATCATTTCTAAAATATGCATTCTCACTCGTTGATGCTAAAACTGTTTCTTCAACATTTAAATTTTCTAACTCGTCTTCATTAATATTTATTTTTGTTGGACTTGCAAAAATCACACCATTACTATATAAATCTTCTGTTATATCAGAATATCCCAAATCTGGCATTATCAAATCTGGTGAATTATACATCATTTTTGAAGAATCAGTTTCCCTTATAACTCCTACTTCAAAAGGATTTACTCCATATAAAGCTAAAATTTTGTTAACATTTGGTAATTCTACTGCATTACCTATAGCTGCATTTAACCATAATATATTTCCACCTTTATTTATATAATCTGTAATAGCTGTTGTTGCAATATCATCAAAATCTTTTGATGGTGTTGTAATTACTAATGTATCACAGTCATCAGGTATATTTCTTGTTGATAAAATATTTAATGTTTCTACTTCTGTTATTTCATTTTGTAGATATGCTTTTAAATAACTCATATTACTACTTAATGAAAAATCACTATATCCTTCTAAGAAATATACTTTAGGTACCTCATCCGCTGTTACTAACATTATTGCACTTGTCAATCTTTCTTCAGCAATACTTATGGTCTCATAAGTTGAGCTATCATATGTTACTAAATCATCTGATGTTAAAACTTTATAACGATCTCCACATTCAACTATTATTCCTGTTGAGCCACTTTCTATACCATACTTTCCTGCTAAGTCTGGTCTATTATCTACAGTCACTGCTTCTGCTACGATTTTTTCATTTACATTCTTATACTGTTTTGCTAATGATAAATTTGAGTCATCCTCTGAATATCCAACAAAATATATATTTACATCTTTATCTATACTTTTTACTTTTTCCTTACTTTCATCTGTTAAAGTATATAATTTTTCTTGTGTCAAATCTATTGGAGTTAAATCTAAATTTTGCATTCCTATATTTATTGCAATAAATACTGCTACTATCAATAAAATTAATATTAATGTTTTTGTACCATCTATAAGCCATTTTTTCTTAATCTTTTGTACAAATTTACTTGTTTCCTTGTCTTTTTTCACTTTTTCTTTTTTAGCCTTTTTCTCTTTTGGCATTTTTTCTTTTTTTATATTTTCTTCTTTTTTACTCAACTTTACTAACCTCCTTATCTTACACTTTTTCTTCTTTGCATTACAATAATTGTTAATAATATACACATAATTGTAAATGTTATAAATGTTACTGTATCTGCAATATCAATTTGTCCTTCTGGAAAATTAGTAAATATATTTATTAATGAAAAATTTGTAAATATATCACTAAAGTTTGGTAAAAACCATGTTAGTATAAAAAATCCTATTGTTATAACTCCTGCTACAATTTGATTTTCTGTTATGCTTGAAGCAAGTAATCCAAATGATATATAACTCATAGCAAGTAATAAAAATCCTAATAATGTAACTAGTGCTGTTGTTATATGTGGTGTACCAAAAAATGATAATATTCCAAAATATAAAAATGTACAAAGTTCTGTTATTAATACTATAAATGTTGCTGATATAAATTTTCCTAAGACAATTTTTGTAATACTTATTGGTGATGTTAATAACAATTGTTCAGTTCCTGACTTTCTCTCTTCTGCTAATGTTCTCATTGTAAGAATAGGTGTAATAAAAGTCAATATTGCAGCGCCTGAATAAAATATATATTCAAAATTTGTACTTTGATAGTAAAATACATCCGTATAAAAAAATATACTAAACATTATTAAAAATAATCCTATAAAAACATATCCCACTGGAGAAAGGAAATATGATTTAAATTCTTTTTTTATAATTGCCCACATTATTTATTTCCTCCTTCTATTAATTTCATAAATGCATCTTCTAATGTTGTATCTGCCTTTTTCATTTCAAATATCGTTATATTTTCTTTGGCTAATTCAGAAAAAACTTTTCTTCTTAAATCAACATCCTTTTCTGCTTCAATAAGATATTGCTTTGTCTTATCCTCATTTTCTTGAATTAACTCTATTCTTTTTATTTCTTTTATTTTATCTTTTATTTGCTCCATTTTACTTTCAGTATCTTCTACTGTAACATAAATGCAATTATTGTTATTTACTCTATTTTCTAAGTTTTCTGGTGTATCTGTTGCTATTATTTTACCTTTATTAATAATAATAACTTTATTACAAATTTGGCTAACCTCTGATAAAATATGAGAACTTAATATAATTGTATGAGTCTTTCCTAGTTCCTTTATTAAATTTCTTATTTCAGTAATTTGTTTTGGGTCTAGACCTACCGTTGGCTCATCTAATATTAATATTTTTGGTTCTCCTACTAATGCCCCTGCCATACTTACTCTTTGCCTATATCCTCTAGATAAGTTTCTAGTTAATTTATTTTCAACATCTTTTAATCCCGTTTGTTTAATTACTTTTTCTACTTTTTCTTTTCTTTCTTTTTTTCCTACTTGTTTCAATTCTGCCATATATGTCACAAATTCTTTTACAGTTAAATCTGTATAAATGGGTACTCCTTCCGGCATATATCCTATCTGCTGTTTAGCCTTTTTAGGTTTTTTTAGTGTATTGTATCCTTCTATTGTTACTTCTCCTGATGTTTGTTCTATATAACCAGTTAGAATATTCATTGTAGTACTTTTTCCAGCGCCATTAGGACCAAGTAAACCTACAATTTCTCCATCTTTTATAGAAAAACTTATATCTTCTACGGCTACAGCTTTTCCATACTTTTTTGTAACATTTTTTACCTCTATCACAAAAATTCCTCCTTTGATTTTATTTATCATGAACATATTATCATTTATCTTTATTGATGTAAAGAATTTCACAAAAAATTCACATTCTCTTCTAGGGATACTTACATTTGCAAAGTTTTACACTTATATATTTTTTATTGATTTTCTCATAATTTATTTTTATTAACATATTAATTAGTTAAGAAATGAGGTCTGTATATGAATTTTTTGTATCCATTATTATTATCTTTTACAATTATATTTTTGGCTGAATTAGGAGATAAGACACAAATCATGGTTTTATCTTTTTCCACCAAAAGTAAAGTTAAAAATATATTACTAGGAATTGCTTTAGGAACATTTCTTAGTCATGGTTTGGCTATTTTACTAGGTAGTAGACTTGCTTCTATATCTAATAGCAATTTTTCTTACTTTTTAAATTTATTGACATATATTTCTTTTATTTTATTTGGTATGATAGGATTTATCACCATGAAAAAAAAGTCACATTCTTCTGATGTTGGAATAGATAACTCAACAGGTCTCATTTCTAAATTCTCTAAATTAAAAATTAATTATATATTTACTATTGCTTTTTGTATATTAGTGGGTGAATTAGGTGATAAAACTTTTCTTTCTTCTATAGGGCTTGGCATTCAATATCCAGAATATAAAATTAGCTTAATCATTGGCTCTATTTTAGGAATGGTTTGTAGCAATATTTTAGCAATTATTTTCGGGAAATTTTTAAGTATGAAATTTAATCAAAGTATTATCGAAATTATTTCTAATGCTTTGTTTGTTATTTTTGGTAGTGCCGGTCTATTACTAAGTCTATAGTGTTACTGTTTAGTCTATTGCTCCAAGATATATATTATTTGTAACTATTATTTAAAATTTTTATTGCAAAATTATTGACAACCCACTATATTTGTGCTATTATATTTATTGTTATTTAGCCATGGGTCAGTAGCTCAGGTGGATAGAGCACAGGCCTTCTAAGATTGTGACTACATTCACAAGTACATTGATATAACTGGATTTTGAGAGTTAGTTCAAAAAACTCTAACAAAATCTCTAACAAATATCCCTTGAGTTTTTAAATGGGTCAGTAGCTCAGTTGGATAGAGCATTGGCCTTCTAAGCCAAGGGTCGGGGGTTCGAATCCCTCCTGGCTCACCATTTTTAAAAAAACTCTAACAAATTTTAGAAAAACTCTAACAAGATTTTTAAGATATTTGTTTTAGTTAGGAACATTCATAGTGCTAATATGAATGTTCTTTTTTTTGACTATAAATCTTTTTCCATTCGTATTCTTTTTATTTTCAGTGATTTTATTTTTTTTCTCAAAGATTTCTAAAACTGTACTACCTGTTTCAACTTGTTTCTTATAGTCGCTCCTTGTATATCTATTAGTTGATGTTACACTTTCGTGTCCTAACCAATCTTGTAAATCTCTAATGTCAACGCCTTTTAAATGTAATAGTGTTGCAATACTATGTCTTAATCCATGTGGTGTTATTTTTCTTAATTTATTTCTTTTTATTATTTTAGCAAATCTTTTTGTAAAAAAACCTGGTTGTATTAAATCCCCATTGTCTTGGACACATATATAATCATCGTATTTATGATTATATGAATCACCAAATATTTTTTTATTTTCTTCTATTCTTGCTAGTTTTTTCAATACTTTTTCTTTTATTATTGGTAATAATGGTAAAACTCTACAACCTTTTTTAGATTTTGTTTTATCCCTAAAATACACTTTTTC
>CALYAB010000037.1 GCA_944393395.1 uncultured Clostridia bacterium | reverse complement strand
CTTTGAACTTTTCTTTATATATCATTTTCTCCTCCTCGTTTTTTAGTAGTTATATTCTTTAAGGACACTCCAAATTGGATTTTTACCAATTATGGTGTGTCCCTATTCTGCATTCTTTACTTGTTTAACATATCTTTAAACTTTATTTTTATCTTTTTAATATCCAGGTTTTTCTAATAGTTTAAACATGTTCTTTTTATATTCTTCTACTCCAGGTTGATTAAATGGATTTATTCCTAATATATTTCCAGACATTGCACATGCTTTTTCAAAGAAATATACTAATTCACCAATATTTTCTTCATCTAATTTTTCCAATTCTATAACTATATTTGGAACATCACCTGATACATGTGCTTTCATTGTTCCTTCCATTGCTTTTTTATTAACATAGTCTAATCCTTTTCCAGCTAAATAGTTTAGCCCATCTAAATTATCCTCATCTGGATTAATTGTAATATCAGAATTTGGAGTTTTTATTGTTATTACTGTTTCAAATAAATTTCTTCTTCCTTCTTGTATATATTGTCCCATTGAGTGTAAATCTGTTGTAAAGTCAACTCCTGCTGGGAATATTCCTTTTTGGTCTTTTCCTTCACTTTCTCCAAATAATTGTTTCCACCATTCTGTAAAATAGTGCATTTTTGGTTCATAATTTACTAAAATTTCTGTGTTTTTATATAATTTATACAATATATTTCTTACAACTGCATATTTGTAGCATTCATTATATTTTATATCTGGATCATCATATCTATCTTGTGCATTTTTTGCTCCAAGCATAAGTTTATCTATATCAATTCCTGCTGTTGCTATTGGTAACAATCCAACAGCTGTTAATACAGAATATCTTCCTCCTACATTGTCAGGAACAACAAATTGCTCATATCCTTCATTTTCTGCTAATGTCTTTAATGCTCCTTTTGCTTTATCTGTTGTTGCATATATTCTACTTCTTGCCTCATCTATTCCATATTTGTTTTCTAATATTTCTCTGAAAATTCTAAAAGCAATTGCTGGTTCTGTTGTTGTTCCAGATTTTGATATTACATTTACTGAAAAATCTTTATCTCCTATATATTCAATTAATTCATTTATATAATTTGGACTTAAATTGTTTCCTACATATAATATTTGAGGATATTTTCTTTGTTTATCTGGTAACATATTATAGAAAGAACTAGTTAATGCATCTATTACTGCTCTCGCTCCTAAATATGATCCTCCTATTCCTATTACTAATAATATATCAGATTCTTTTCCTATTTTTTCTGCTGCTTTTTTTATTCTTTCAAACTCTTCTTTATCATAATTTGTAGGTAACTCTAGCCATCCTACAAAATCTTTTTCATCAGATGCTCTTCTATGTAAATCTTTGTGTATATTTTCTACTTGTTCCTTATAAGTTAATATTGTTTTTTGTGTTATTCCTGAATTTTCTAAATTTAAACTAATATTCATAATATATTACCTCTTTTCTTTTATTTTATATCGCTATTATATACAAACTATTATTATATTTCAAGGTCATATGTGAAAAAATTTCGATTACTAGCTACTACATAATGGTTTTTATAAATTAAATTTCCAGAATCACTGTAACTATAATATTTACTAAACCATTATCTAGTAACGATTAATGTAACACAATTATTTCATAACCTCGTCAAAAACTTTAGCCAAATACTTCATACTAGTTAAACATTGTTCTAACTTATTACCTGTGGCACCTACTTCTATAATGTTAGCATATTTGCCTGTATGTTGATTATATCTAGAAGCTGTCAACATTATTGGCTTAAATAATCCTGGATACATTTCTTCTGCCTTTTCTTGTACTTTTATTGCAAATTTTAAATTTTGATTCCAATTTGGATGCCACAATCCTCCTTGATTTGTTCCAATTACAAACATTATTTGTGCTGCCTCTTCATCACCAATTTTTACCGTAGGAGCATAATCACTTCTGCTACCAACTGCATCTCTATGTAAATCTATTATTATATCTGATGGATTAGTTTGTAACAAACTTTCTACCGTTTTCAAAGAATTTGTATAAGAACCATTATATGATGGATAATCGTGATAGCTAGTATCATGAATAACATTATATCCATACTGCTGTAATTGTGTAGTTAGCTCTGTCCCTACTCTTGTAACTGTAAAATTCAAATCTGTTGTTCTAAAGTTTCCAGTTGGAGTATATGGATATAATTCACTTGATGTATAACTTTCACAACTATGTGTATGAAATATTAGAATATTTTTATTTTCTATTGTTATATCTGGAGTCATCATTTCTTGTGTTAATTCATAATCTGTTTGATTTTTTATTTTTACATTTCCATATTGTGTATTATAATTTTCTGCTATTGGATTATTTGTAATTACCTCTGTTCCAATTTCTGTTTCTGCTAATTCTATATCTTCTTCATTATCTTTTTCTTCTGAAACTTCTTCTGCATTTTGAACTTCTTTTATTGAACTAATTTGAGTCTCTAATATGGATTTTAATATGTCATTTTCATTTAATTTTTCTTGCTCTTTTTCTTCAGCATTATTAATAGATGCTACAACTGGTAGTGTAGCATCTAAACATGATAATAAACTATTATTTGATATTTCATTTGTTACATTTTCTATTTTTTGTGTTACATCTTTTGTATTTTTCTTCATACTAGAAAAATAATTTGTGATACTGAATATTAATAAAATTAATACAAATATACAAATAATATATTTTACTATGTCTTTTAACCTTAATACTGTAACATTAAACATATACTTTTTCTCCTTTGTCTAAATTCCTATATATATGTATATGCAGTAATTTTAATAATATTATAAAATTATATATTTTTGTTATATTGTTTTTATTTTCACTTATTTAAGTTCTCAAAGAAGCGTAAAGATTTGTCGACGCGAAAAATTGCTATGCAATTTTTCTGCACAACGTTGCTTTTTGTCGAATAGGAAAAATTTGATTTTTCCTATTAAAAAAAGAATCCATAGAGTATATAACTACTCTATGAACCCTTTAATTTTTATGAAGAAGTTTTTTAAAGCTCTTTTTCTAATTCTGATAAAAGCTCTTTAATTTCTTTTATTTTTCTAAGCTGTTGAACTTTTTTCCTTCCCTGACTCTCTATTTGCCTCGTTTGGCAATTGGAAATTGCCCTTTGTTCTTCCTTAGTTATTGGTTCTGGGGAAGTCACCCTTACCAAATTTCTGGTATGAGGATTTCTCACGAAAACCTCATCTCCAATTAAGTAAGCTTCTTCATAATATACAGCCTTTAACATTTTGGCCTCCTTTTGGGTAAAAGACCATTGCTGGTCTCGTCAAAACCATATTTAATAAAAATATGGCTTAGTTACTTTATAGGATAAACTCCTAATACATTTATTATATCACATAATTCAACTATTTTAAAGGCTTATTCCATAATTTTATTTATATGTAACTCTACATTATTATTACAAGTATTAATGCCTGAAATATAAGTATAGAAATGACTTTAAATTCCTCTGTTTAAAAGATATATAGCAATATTTAGATAGGTTGCAAAAATAAGCCAAATAATATATGGAATTTGTAAATAACCTGTTAATTTGTTATTTTTGTAAAATTGATATGCCATATAAATAACTAGCATATCTAAAATAATAATCCATAATACAGAAAATAACCTAAATTTAAAAACAAAGAATATAACTGTCCATAAATAATTAAATATTAATTGCCAATAGTATATTTGTTTTATTTCTTTTGTTAATTGCTTCTTTTCTCTTAAAATTGTATAACTAACTCCTAATAATAGATATATAATTGTCCATACAATTGGAAATATAAAACCTGGTGGTGATAATTTTGGCTTAATTAAATCATTATAATTTATAGCCTTTGAAGTTATAATCCCAACAATTGTTCCTAATATTAATGGTAATAATAGATAAAACACTTTCTTTACATTTTGATTAATCTTTATATAAAATCCTCCTTTCTTTCTGAAAAAAATTCATACCATATTATAAGTTCAATCAATACAAAAAATGCTGCTATTATTTATGAATTTCTTTACTAAAACATATTTATCAATTATAGAATTTATGATTTATTATTAATTAATTTTTTAACAGACAGACGGACCAGGTCGCTTTTTGTCTGCCTGTCTTGCCATTTTTCAAAAAAAGCTATACAAAAAGCGACCTGGTCCGTCTGTCTGCCTGTCTTGTCATTTTTCAACAAAAGTCATACAAAAAGCGACCTGGTCCGCTGTCTCTCTGTCTTATTCCTCTTTTACTAACACATTCTCGTTTCCAATTATCCATCTAAAAATCTCTAGAGTATCATTTGTAACATAAATTTGTCCACAACTTTTTTCTTCATCTTCTATTTTTACAAATACATTTATGTTATTTTTATCTCCACTAAAATATTTAATAGCTCCTCTTAATTTCTTTTTCTCTTCTTCATTAGTATTTGTAATATTAAAAATTAATATTTTACGTTTCTGTTCACCAAAATCTTTTATGTCATTTGCAATAATTTTTGTTTCTTCATCTTCTCTTATGCTTAATCTTCCTTCTACTAAAACAATATTTTCTTCTGTTAAACTTGAGCCAGCTTTTATATATGCATTTTCAAACACGATAATTTCTGCTTGACCATATAAGTCTTCTATTGTTACAAATGCCATTATTTTATTATTTTTCGTATATTTCTTTTTTATAGAAGTAATAATTCCAGCATATTTTATTTGTTGACCATCCACAAATTTTGGTTTTTCTAAATTTACTTCTCCATTTTCATATTGCATTGATGAATTTTGTTCATCAATTTGTTTTATATCCATTGTATTAATATTTGTTTGCATTTCTATTTGACGCCTTAATTTTTCTAAAGGATGTCCTGATATATATATTCCTAGCATTTCTTTTTCTATTGATAATAAATCTTTATTTGACATTTCTTCATGTTCTTCAAAAACATATTTCTTTTCATTTAATTCTTTTTTTTCTTCTTCTGTTCCTAAGTCAAACATTGATACTTGACCAGAGAATCCTTTTTTTCTACTGCTTTGTATAATGTCTATAATACTTTCAAAAGATGCAAGTAATGTGCTTCTTGTTTGTTCAAAATTATCAAATACGCCTGCTTTTATTAAACTTTCTATGCATTTTTTATTAACTGCATCATCTGCTATTCTTTCACAAAAATCTGTAAACCCTTTATAATCTCCATTTTCATTTCTTTCCCTTACAATATTATCTACTGGTGCAATTCCTACATTTTTTATACTTCCTAATCCAAATCGAATTTTTCCATCTTCAACTGTAAATTTGGTACTACTTTTATTAATTTCTGGTTTTAATATTTCTATTCCTAATTCTTTACATTCTGCTATATATTGTGGTATTTTATCTAAGTTTCCTAAATAACTATTTAAAGTAGCAGCCATAAATTCTGCAGGATAATATGCTTTTAAATATGCTGTCCTATATGCTACAACTGCATAACAAGCTGCATGTGATTTGTTAAATGCATATTTAGCAAACTCTGCCATTTCATCAAATATCTTATTAGCTGATTCTGCATCAATTCCATTTCTAACACAACCTGGTACAATGACATTTCCATTTTCATCTACTTGTCCATTAATAAAGACTTCTCTTTCTTTTGCCATAACATCTAGCTTTTTCTTACCCATGGCTCTTCTTACTAAGTCAGCTCTTCCCAATGAGTATCCTGCTAAATCACGTACAATCTGCATAACTTGTTCTTGATATACCATACATCCATATGTTACATTTAAAATCGGTTCTAGTCTTGGATGTGTATATTCATTATGTCCTGGATTCTGCTTTCCTTTTATATATCTAGGTATTTGGTCCATTGGTCCAGGTCTATATAATGATACACCTGCTATTAAATCTTCTAAACAATCAGGCTTCAATTCTTTCATGAAGTTTGTCATTCCCTGTGACTCAAATTGAAAAATACCACAAGATTTTCCTTCTTGCCATAATTTATATACTTTTGGATCTGCCATTTCTTTGTCAAACTCTACCTCAATCCCTCTATTGGCTTTTACCAAATCGATTGTATCTTGTATAACTGTTAGAGTTCTTAATCCCAAGAAATCCATTTTTAATAGTCCCAATTCTTCCAATGTTGTCATAATATATTGTGTTGAAATCTGTCCATCACGAACATATAGAGGAACATAAGTATCAACTGGTTCTTTGGTTATAACAATTCCACAAGCATGTGTTGATGCTTGTCTTGGCATTCCCTCTAGTCCCATAGCAATTTCTAATAAATTTTTTACTTGTGGGTCATTTTCATATTTTTCTCTTAATTCAACATTTTGTTCTAATGCTTTTTTTATCGTTATATGTAATTCATTTGGTATCATTTTTGCTAAAGTATCTGCTTCTGCATAAGGTACATCCAATACTCTTGCTACATCTCTTATAACCATTCTAGCAGACATAGTTCCAAAAGTAATAATCTGTGAAACATGATCATGTCCATATTTTCTTGATACATAATCAATTACATCTTGTCTATGCTCATAGCAAAAGTCAACATCAAAGTCAGGCATACTAATTCTTTCAGGATTTAAAAATCTTTCAAATAGTAGTCCATATTTCATAGGGTCGATGTCTGTAATTTCCATACTATATGCAATAATTGATCCAGCACCTGAGCCACGACCAGGACCTACTGGTATATTATGTGTTTTTGCATAATGGATAAAATCCCACACTATTAAAAAATAGTCTACATATCCCATTTTCTTTATAATACCAATTTCATACTCTGCCCTATCTAATATTTCCTTACTTGGATTTTCTCCATACCTTTTTTTAATCCCATCATCACAAAGTTTCTTAAAAAAATCATAATGAGTTGGATATTCTGGCGGAACATCATAATTAGGTAAAATTGTATGTCCAAATTCAAACTCTACATTACATTTATCAGCAATCTTTACAGTGTTTTCTATTGCATCTGGAAAAGCACTAAAATATTCTGACATTTCTTCTGGTGATTTTACATATAGCTCATCAGTATCAAATCTCATTCTATCAGGGTCACTCATTCTTTTTCCTGTTTGAATACATAGCAATACTTCATGATTATATGCATCTTCTCTTTTCAAGTAATGTGCATCATTTGTAGCAACTAATGGAATATCTAGCTTTCTAGCAAGTTTTACTAATTTTTGATTAGCTAATACTTGTTCCTTAATTCCATTATTTTGTATTTCTATGTAATAATCTTCACCAAAAACACGTTTATGCCATAATGCTATTTCTTCTGCTTTTTCTTCTTGCCCATTTAATAAAGCTTGATTTACTGCTCCTGCTAAACATGCACTTAAGCATATTAGTCCTTCATGATATTGTTCTAAAACCTCTAAATCAATACGAGGTTTGTAATAATAACCATCTACAAAACCAATAGAAACTAATTTACTTAAATTTTTATATCCTTGGTTATCTTTTGCTAATAATATTAAATGATTATATTTATTATCTATATTTGGCTCTTTATCAAACCTACTTCTAGGTGCTACATAAACTTCACAACCAATAATAGGTTTTACTCCTTCTTTTTTACACGCTTTGTAAAAGTCAATAGCTCCATACATAACTCCATGGTCTGTTAATGCTATTGCATCCATTCCTAATTCTTTTGCTCTTACCGGTAAATCTTTTATTCTGTTTGCTCCGTCTAATAAACTATATTCACTATGTATATGTAAATGAACAAAATTTGACATTTTTCTTCCTCTTTTCACAATTTCTTTTCTTGCATTATATCACAACAAATTTTTATGAACAAGCAGAAAGTTATATTATAATATTTTATGAGTAACTATTCAAAAATAAAGCGAGTTCTTGTATATTTATTTTGAATAAATATACAAGAACTCGCTTTTATAAACTTTTTAACTACTGAATAGTTTCTACCTTTTTTCCAACAACAGCAAATCTTCCATCTTCTACATGATAAGAACATGTAGACAAAGTAATTAATTGCTCATCATATTTCGCTGTTGCATCAATATCATATAATGATGCTTTTTTAGCATTTTCTACAAACTCATTATATTCCTCTTCTGTCTCAGCATTTATAAAATAATAATATCTAAACACATTTTTTTCTGATTTATAATATACTCTTGATTTAAAAACAGAAATAATTTCATATTTTGCATCTTCTTCTGTAGTTGTAAAACGGATTGTTTGATGTTGTTTATAAAAATTTTTGTCTTGATATTTTAATAATTCTTGAAACATAGTTCCATTCCCCAGATTATGTCCATATATTAACAAATTACTACTTGGGATTGTCCAATCATAATCTTTGGTCAAAAATATAGAACCATTTTTACTTTTTTCTTTTTTATAATTATGTGTCATATAATATTCATTATCTGTTCCTTGTAATACAGGATAATTAATACTTGTATTTTCTATTTCAAGCCACCCCACAATATCCGTATTTTCTTCTTGAAGTTTTTTTAATTTCGCCATTCTTTCTGTTTCTTCTGTTTTTTCTTCATTTAAATTTCCATCTACTTCATTTGTTTTCTCCTCTACTGCTTCTTTACTTGTTTCTACATTTGTCTCTTCTGCTACTTTATTATCATATGCTATTTCATTTTCGTAAATTTCCATTGCGTTTAACAAATTACTTTCTTCTGTAGCTTCTTTTTTTAATGAAAAGAAATTTACTATATATATAACTGATAAGACAATTAATAAAATTAAAAGAAAATACATTAATATATGATGTGATTTTTTCATTTATATCTCACATATATATTATATAAAGGATAGACATTTTAGCCTATCCTCTCATATTCTTCTTTTTCATAGAAATTATAACTGTTGTTGAGAATAAAATTGCTAATACCGCAATTCCTAAATAATTTTCCACACCTGTTTTTGGAGTTTCGTCCTTTTCTCCTTTATTAGTTTCTGGAGTTGTCTCTGGTGTAGTAGTTTCTACTTTAGAAATTTTTGCATATATAGTTGCATCAGCATTTAACGGATCATTAAAATTGAATTCATTTGTATATTGAGCATCTGTATAGAATCCATCTATTTTTGAATTTTCCTCTAGTGTGATATGTGATTTTACTAAATCTGCTGTGATTTTTTCACCAGAATTAGCTGTGAATTTAATTTCTTTATCACCTGCGACAACTGTTACAATTACCTTTTGTTCATCAGCATTTCCTGTTACTTTATCTGGTACAGCAGTTTCGGCAATTACATTATTATTCTTATCTGTTAAAACAATACTATCACTTGTTAGAACAATTTTGTTTGTAGTATTTGGTGTATTTGTAACTGTAAATTCTGTAAGACTATCATTTTCAGCTATTCTTACTACATTTTCATCTGAATCAGTTGTCAACACACCATTCATTGTTAATGTTGGATTATTTGTTGCAGCACTTCCTTTGGCAATTTCTATACCATTATTTGCACCAGTACCATTATATCCTAAGTGCAAATTTCTTACCTCTACATTACCTCCATTAGCAAGAACTCCTCCATATTTAAATCCTGTTATTGAAACATTATCCAATATTACAGTTGCACCGTCATAAGATTGTACACCATATTTAGGTCCATTTTGTAAATTAATATTTTTTAATGTTAATTTTCCAGCAGAAAATTGTGCTGTAAACATTGTTTGATTTCCTGATGTTGATGTCCAATCACTAGAACCTGTTATAGTAAAACCGTTACCATCAATTGTAAGTTCTTTTTGGATAACAATTGGTGCTTTTACAGTTATATTATTTTGTAAAGTTATGGTTTCTCCGTCACCTACACTAGATATCGCACTAAGTAAAGAACTTTCGTCTGTAACTGATGTTGCAGCATTACTTAAATTTGGCAATATTAACATTGTAGCAAATATTGCAATAAAAAATACTACTAGTTTAATTGTATTTTTCATTATTTCACCTCCTTATTCAATTTTATTCTTTCCTTTTTTTTATTAATTATTTACAAATTTGTTAATAAAAATTTTCCATTTTTTTGTTTGATTTAAACAGTATTTTTTTGTGCAACATATTTTTTATATATTAGAAAGTCAGCATGACTTCCTTAATATATAAAATAGAAAAGATTTTAAGCAATTTTTTTCGTTTCTTTAAAATCACTCAAAATCTCTTAAAAACTTAACTCTATTTTATATATTTTACATAGCCTGTTTTATCTGAATCTGTTAGTGTATAATTTGTTGTTATATACTCTCCTACATTTGCAATTTCTTCCTTTAAATAAATTGTTTCTGCATTATTTAATAAATTCCCACAAGAGCCACTTGTACTTAAATTTCCTGCAATCACTGATGAATCTATTGTTACATTTTTTAAATAACTGCAATTGTTAAATGCTCCTGATGTTATATTTTCTACACTTTGCCCTATTACAATACTCTCTATTCTTGAACTATTAAATGCACTTGTATTTACTTTTTTTACATTATCTGTTATTACAACACTTGAAAGTGACCATGTGTATGCAAATGCACTTTGGTCTATTGTTTCTACTGTTTCAGGGACAACAAAATCTCCTATACGTCCTCTAGGACATAATTTTAATACTTTTCCATCTGCTGAATATAAAATGTTATCCTCAACTTTATATGCAGAATTATCTTCTATACTAATCTCTGTCCAATTGCCACACTCTCCAAAACTAGTTACTCCCCAATTATCATTACTATTTTTAAAGGTTACACTTTTTAAATTATCACAATGCCAAAAAGCATAGCCTCCAATGCTTGTAACGTTTTTTCCAATCACTAAGCTTTGTATATTATTTCCCCAGTTAAATGCATAATTATCTATTTTTTCTACATTATCTGAAATTTCTACTTCAAATATATTATTATTTTCCCTAAAAGCATTTTGTCCTATTCTAGTTACTTTTTTTCCTTTATATGTTTCCGGAATTTTTAATATTCCACTAATCTCTTTTTCTCTTAAACCATTTCCATAAGTG
The DNA here is from genome assembly GCA_944393395.1 of uncultured Clostridia bacterium. Lineage (GTDB taxonomy): Bacteria > Bacillota > Clostridia > TANB77 > CAG-508 > CAG-269. The sequence continues at coordinate 5,068 of CALYAB010000037.1, read as the reverse complement.
CTAGTTCCATTTCCAACCATATAGCTAACAATTTGACCTTCGTTTGTTGTTATATTTCCAGATTGGTCTAATCCTGTAAAAACAAGAGTATCTTCATTATTTAAAATCAAATAATACATAAAAGTAATTGTAGTATTTTCTGTAATCTCTCCTGTTATTATTTCTTCATGTGGTATGTATCCTTCTATTTCTGGTGCCTTTTTTGAATATTGGTCCTGTAATATCATATACTGATATTCTGACAATACCTGATTTTTACTATCAATACATTGGACTGTTAAAGTCTTTTCTCCATTTGTTACTTTTATATGTTCTACATCTCCATTTGTGTTAACAGTATAATATCTTTCACTTTTGATAAATTTTACTATATATTCTTCATTTTCTCCATTTAATACATCTGTTATACCATTTCCCAAATCTTTATTTAATTCTTCTTGCAATTCATCTTTAACTACATTCCCATACTTGTTTTTGCCCATAGCTTGCACTGTTGCTGTTTCTACAGCTTCTTTTTCACTATCAATTTCTGCACTTTCTTTTGATCTTCCTGCATTTTGTATAATTCCATTGTCTCCGTTTATTGCACTTATTGTTATTCCCGCTAATATTAGCAATACAATTATCATTATAACTAAAACTAATATGGTAATACCTTCTTCTTTTTTCATTTTCTTCATCCCTTATACCTCTTTCTTTTGTTTTCTTTTTAATCTGATTAATTATTTACTATCAGTTAATTACTCTAAGAATTATTGATTTTACAAAAGTATTGATATAAAGGTATTTTTAGTATGTTTTTTTAAAATTTTTGTTTCTTTTTTTATATTCATTTTTCTATAAAAGTTTTCTCATTTTTTATTGACTTTATTATGTTTTATTGCTATTATGAATATGTTAAAATTTTCTTAGAGTAATTAACTCTAGGAAAATTTTTGTTTTTTATTGAACAGGAAAAACTTGATTTTTCCTATTCAATAAAAAATCATGCCTTCCAGTTCCAATAGCTTTATTTTATTTTCAATTCCCCCTGCATAACCAGTTAAACTCCCATTTTTTCCAATTACTCGATGACAAGGTATTATAATAGAAATAGGATTATGTCCAATAGCATTTCCTATTGCTTGTGCAGACATAGATGGTTTATTTAATTTTTTGGCTACTTCTTTTGCAAGTTCTCCATATGTTGTCGTCTCTCCATATGGTATTTTACATAGTAAACTCCATACACATTGTCTAAATGCATTTCCTTCTGGAGATAATGACAATTCTGATATTTCTGGTTTTTCTTTTTTAAAATATCTATCTAACCAGTTTTTAGCTTTTTCAAATACTGGTATATCATTTTTTAAAATTGATTCCTTTTCAATTTTATCTAAATAATATTTTTGTCCTTCTATACATAATCCAATGATATCTTCTCCATCACTTGCAATAAATAAATTCCCTACTGGTGATTCATAATATGTTTTATATGTCATGATATTATTCCTCTCATCAAAATTTATACTAAATTTAACTTATTAATATTTTATATATTAATATTTAAAAGTTTATATTATTACATACAAATATATAATTTTCTTTATTATAAGAATGTTAAAAGACAAGAACTTTCTTATTCTTGCCTTTTTCAAAAAAATCAATTATTAATAGTTTTCAGCTTTTATTTCAAAAAATGCTTTTGGATGGCTACATACTGGACAAATTTCTGGAGCTGATTTTCCAATAACAATATGTCCACAATTTCTACATTTCCAAATTCTATCTCCATCACGACTAAATACTAATCCACCTTCAACATTTTCTATTAACTTTTTGTATCTTTCTTCATGTTCTTTTTCAATTTTTCCTACTTCTTCAAATAGAAATGCTATATGGTCAAATCCTTCTTCTTTAGCTTCTTTAGCCATTCTGTCATACATGTCTGTCCATTCATAGTTTTCTCCTTCAGCTGCTGCTTTTAAGTTTTCTACCGTAGATTTAATATCTCCACCTTGTAATAATTTGAACCACATTTTTGCATGTTCTTTTTCATTTGCAGCTGTTTCTTCAAATATAGCTGCTATTTGCTCATATCCTTCTTTTCTAGCTTTAGAAGCAAAATATGTATATTTATTTCTAGCTTGTGATTCTCCTGCAAAAGCCTCCATTAAATTTTTTTCTGTTTTTGTTCCTTTTAAGTTTACTCCCATTATTAACTCCTCCTTAATTTATTTTTGATTTACGCTCTTCACACATTTTTTTAATTATATATTATTTATGTGAATTCGTATATATATTGGTTCCTATTTTAAATTAGAAATTATTCCTAATTTCAGTCTTATCATATATCTTTTTTTTAACTTTGTCAAGGAGATTTTTTAATATATCTTTTTACAGTTACTGGATAATGGTTGTTACCAATTACTTTGCCAGAATCATTGTAATTATAATATTTGAATTAATTGCGAATGTGATTGGAGAATTATATTAGAAACTCTTAAATGATTTTATGGAAAATGTTCGCGTCGAGCTATAGCGAGGACTAAGTGAAAGGGTGCCATAAAATTATTTTAGAGTTTCTTATAATTCGTATTGAGCCGAGCAATTTAATGAAAATATTATAATTACAATGATTCTGGATTATATTATTTATAAACCATTATCTAGTAACTTTTTATATTCTTCACTTCTTTTAATTTTATTTGTAGTAGTTTTAATTAATGGTTCATCTGTTAAAATCATATGCATAATATACTTATATCTTGGTAAAGTTTTATTTACTTCTTTAATTTTATTCCAGATAATTGAAAATAACTCTTTATCTGAAATATCACCATATTTTTCTTTAACCTCTTCTTTATTATACACTACTTTTACTGCGACCCTTATTTTACTTTTATCATCTTTATCTGGCATTCCATACACAAAAGATTCTTCAATCTCTTCATTTCGATTAATCAAAGTTTCTAATTCTTCAGGAAATACTTTTTTACCATTTTTCAAAACAATCATATCTTTTTTTCTGCCAGTAATAAACAAGAAACCCTCCTTATCAATATAACCTAAATCTCCTGTGTGAAACCATCCATCTTTCATAACTTCTTTTGTTGCCTCTTCATTTTCATAATATCCAAGCATAACATTTGGACCTTTTACAGCAATTTCTCCAATTCCTTTTTCATCTTTGTCTATAATTTTTACTTCTGTATGTTTCATAGGAATTCCAACTGAACCATATTTTGCATATTTGTCATTTTCCGCTGCTATTACTGGAGATGTTTCTGTTAAGCCATATCCTTGTACAATATGAATTCCAAATTCATTAAATTTTTTCTCAACTCTACTATCCAATGGTGCTCCTCCAGCAATAACAAATCTCATTTTTCCACCTAATCCATCAATAATTTGCTTAAATAATTTTCTTCTAATATCGATATGAATTTTTAATAGAAAGTTGCTTATTTTTGTTGCTATTTTTATTAATTTTGTTTTTCCTTGTTTTTCTATTTCTTTCTCTATGTTTGAATACATTTTATCAATTAAAAGTGGTACTCCTATAAATACAGAAACTTGATATTCAAGTAAGTTCTGTTTTATATAACGTAATCCATCTGGAAATACAGTTTTTACACCACAAGCTAACATTACTACCATTGCTGTTGAGCCAAAAATATGATGATAAGGCAAAAAAGCAATGTTAACATCTGTATCTAAAAAAGTTTCTACAATCTGCATATCATATACATTTGTTGCAATCCCATATTGTGATAACATGACAGCTTTTGATTTTGAAGTTGTTCCTGATGTGAATAATAATATACTCATTGCTTTTGAATCAACTTCATAATCTACAAAATCTCTTTTCCCTGTTTTTAATATCTTTTCTCCTTCTTTTATTAGATTATGAATATTTTCAAAGCCTTCTATATCAGTCATACAAATATATTCCTTTAGATTTGTCTTCTGATTCTCTTTTACAATTTTTATTTTTTCTTCTAACTTTTGGTCAAAGATAATTGCATCTACCTTACTTCTAATTAATGATTCTTCTAATTCTTGAATTTGTAAGTCTTTATCAAGTGGTACAGAAATAATTCCTCCTAAAAGGCAAGCTAAATGTGAAATTGCCCATTCATATCTATTTTTACCGATTATTGCAATTCTTTTTCCCTTTAATTTTTTCTCATATAATGCTGTTCCAACAGCATTTATATTTTCTAATAACTTTGTGTATGTAATATTGATATATTCAACATTATTTTCTTCTTTTTCTTTGATTGTAAATGCTATATTTTCTGGATATAACTTTACAGAATTATATATAATCTCTTTTACGTTCTCAAACTTTGGAACCTCTCTTAATTGATTTTTCATCATAAAATTTTCTCCTATCTGGTTTTCCAAACTAGATTATCACATCAACTTGACTTTGTCAACATTGACTATTATTTCCAATTATGTTAATATATATGTATTAATTCTTGCAAAATTATTTAAAGTAATACTTATACAATTTAACCATGAGTAAGTAATATAAATTATTTTTTTGATAGGAGTTTTAATTATTATGAATAATAAACAAGTAAATCTACATATTCCTAGATGGAAGGAATTACCAAGCGTGGATTTGTATTTAGATCAAGTTGTTACATTAGTAAATGAAACTTTACTTCCTGTTTTGTCTAATACAAATTCTGATGAAGAAAATTTAGTTTTAACTAAAAATATGATTAATAATTATGTAAAAAATAAAATTATAGAACCACCAATAAAGAAAAAATATAACAAAAATCACTTAGCTAAGTTTTTTGTTATTTGTGTTTTAAAAGAAGTATATAAAATCAATGATATTAAACAATTAATTGGACTAGCTTTAGAAAGTTCAACTATCGAAATTGCTTATGATAATTTCTGTAAATTGTTTGAAAAAGCATTAGATTGTGTTTTTCAAAAAACTGATTTTATAGATAATTATTCTACTAATGATAGAAAATATCTTTTAAAATCTGTATTACTTTCTTGTGCTTATACTATTTATACAAAAAAAGAAATAAGTGAAAATTAATTTCATTTATTTCTTTTT
>CALYAB010000036.1 GCA_944393395.1 uncultured Clostridia bacterium | reverse complement strand
AGTCTGATTTTCTACAGCCTAACCATCGATAACATACTAAACATAATTGTTTTACTAATTTTAGCAGGAGTAACAATAGCAACATTAACAGGAGATAATGGAATTCTTTCAAATGCAAGTAAAGCAAGAGAAGAAACAGAAATAGCAAATGTAATAGAGCAAGCTAAAACAGATGTATTAGGAATACAAACAGAAAATGAAGATGGAAACATAACAAAAGGAGAATTAAAAACTGTATTAGATAAATATTTTGATGTTGTACCAGATGATTATACAACAGAAACAGTATTAACAACAAAAGATGAATATGGAAGTCATGAAATAGCAGTATCAGATATATACAATGGAAATTTAGGAGAGACACAAGAAGTTATATCTAAAACAGAATCATTTGTAGGATATTATGCAGATATTGAGGAAGATGGAACAATAGATGGAATTATCTATGCAGATTTAGCAGTAGGAGGAAGTGGACAATGGGAGAATGACATGGGGATTTATGAAATTCCAAAAGTAGAAAGTGGACTAAAAGAATATTCTATAAGTGAAACAATGCAAGACGGACCTTTGGGTCAAAAATATGTAATATCACCAGAAGGAAGTGGAGCAGATAGATTTTATGTAATGGCATTATCAGATATTGATACAAATCCACATTATTGGTATTATAACGCTACTGCTGGAAATACGAGTGATTATGTTACAATGACATCTGTAGATTTTGGAACAGGAAGAGCAAATACCGAAACAATGATTGAAAAGTGGAGTAATAGCGAATATGGAGAACAAAATGACAATGATATGTGGGGATTGATACAAAATGAAGTAGAGAAAGGATGGTTTGTTCCATCTAGAGGAGAATTGTCAGCTTTTGCGGAAGAATTAGGAATAACTGCATCTGATTACCCAAACTATGACCTTAGAGGCAATTATAGCTACTGGACTTCTTCACAGGACGCTTTGCTTTGGGGCAACGCGTATAGCGCGTACTTCAGAAATGGCGCTATGTTCAGCGAAGGTATAAAGAACAGCCGTTCTGTTCGCCTGAGTACGACTTTCTAATTTGTTATAGACTTCTAAATTGAACCATTTTGGAACAAAAAAGGACAGACTTACAACAATTTCCCTGGTACTATTTTTGAATTTATGTGTTTACAATTTTATATCTATTATATATTCAACTACATTTATAAACGCTAGAGAAGTGCCAAATTGTTCATACAAAAAATATGCAAAAGAAAATCATAAAAACTTACACAATGAAATTATATAAATTTGCACAATGAAAATGCGAAAAAATGCACAACGGAATAACAAAAATCTGCACAATGAATGATATAGATCCAATGTAAGCATATTGCCAAAAAGCAAAAAAAGTTATAAAATACAATCATACAAAAACAAAGTATGGTTGTTTTTTATTGAATAGAAAAAAATCAAGTTTTCCTATTCAACAAAAAATAACGTTATATATTAGAAAAGTCATGCTGACTTACTAATATATAAAAATATAAAAAAATAAAGGAAGAGGGAAAAACATGGAAAAATCAAAAGTATATTTTACAGACTTTAGAGCAAGACCAGGATATAACTTATTACAAAAATTAGAAAAATTAATGAAAAAAGCGGGAATTGAAATGAAATAGATATATAATAATATTTGTAAAAATGGAAATTATATATAGAGAGTTTATTTAATAATTGATTATATAGATATAAATCGGAGGCTTTTATGCAAGTAATATCAAGTAAAGACAATGAATTAATAAAACATATAAAAAAATTGAAGAATAAAAAATATAGAGACTTGAATAATGAATATATTATTGAAGGTATTAAAATTATAGAAGAAGCAATCAATGAAAAAGCAAATATAAAGCAAGTTGTTATTTGTGATGATTGTGAAAAAACATCAAATATTCCAAAAGACTTAATGTATGAAATAGCAAAACAAGAATGTGTATATGTAACAAGTAAAATATTTGAAAGTCTAACAGATGTAACAAATCCTCAAGGAATATTAGCAATTGTGGAAAAAAATTCAGTAAAGTCAAAGATAAAAAAGAACAATGATATAGAAAATGGGGAAGAATCAAAAACAAGCAAGATTAAAGAAAAAGAAGAACAAACAGAAAACGAAATTGACTATAACCAAGACATAATAGTAGCATTAGATGATATTCAAGACCCAGGAAATTTAGGAACCATTTTAAGAACGGTAGATAGTATAGGAATTAATCAGATATTAGTATCAAAAGGAACAGCAGACAGTTATAATCCTAAAGTAGTACGTTCAACAATGGGAGCAATATTTAGAGTGAAAATTATTGAATGTGAAGATTTAGAAAAAACATTAGAAGAAATCAAAAAACATAAATTTGAAATTGTTGTAACATCATTACAAACTAAAAATAGTATATATGATATTGATTACAAGAAAAAAGTAATAGTGATTGGGAATGAGGCAAATGGCGTAGAAAAAGGCATACAAAAAATGGCAGACAAAAAAGTTAAGATACCGATGTTGGGGAAAACAGAAAGTTTAAATGCTTCTGTTGCAACAGGAATTATATTATATGAATATGTAAGGCAAAAGTTAGAATATTAGGAAAATGCTAAAATGTTACAAAAAGTTTTGAAAGTATTGAAAATAAATGGCTGGATTGGAATTTAAAATAAAACAGAAAATAATAAAACGGAATGTTTGGGCATGTTCCAAAGGAGAGATGAAAAATGAAATTACATGTTGTACTAGTTGAACCAGAAATACCACAAAATACAGGAAATATTGCAAGAACTTGTGCTGCAATAGGTGCAAAACTACATTTGGTGTATCCTTTAGGATTTAGTATTTCTGAAAAAGCTGTAAAAAGAGCAGGACTAGATTATTGGGATAAATTAGATATAGAAGAGCATATATCATTTAATGAATTTTTAAATAAATATAAACCTGAAGAAAATGATATGTTTTTTGTAACTACAAAAGGAAAACATGTGTATTCAGAACCAAATTTTAGTGAAATGCAAGAAATTTTTGTGCTATTTGGGAAAGAAACAAAAGGTTTGCCAGAAGATATTTTGCAAAAATACATAGATAAAACAATTCGAATTCCTATGAGACCAACTTTGAGGTCTTTAAATCTTTCTAATTCTGTTTCTATTGTAGTATATGATATATGTAGACAAAAGAATTTTGAAGGATTAGAGGAAATTAGTAATTATTTTAATTAAAAAGCATTGAAAAAACTTAAAATAAAAGATATAATAAGCTAAAATACATAAGATAAAGGAGAAAATAGATGAATACGTTTAATTTTTTGCCAGAAGGATGGAATGAAGAAACAGAAGAATTAAACATAAATAAAATACATGACTATAAAGAAAACAATAAGATAGTACAGGGAATAGTACAAAGTTGTGATCAAAATTATAATTTACATATAAATTTAGGAAATGAAATAGAAGGGATAATTCCTAGAGATGAAGTAGAAAATATAAAAGAAGGAATTCCCAATGAACGATTATGTACAGGTAAAGTACATAAATATGTTCAATTTAAAATTAAAGATATAGAAAATGATGGAAAAATATTATTATCAAGAAAAAGTGTTCAACAAGAAGTTTTAAATTATATAAAAGATAATGTAGAAATTGGACAAACTCTTATGGGAATAGTAAAAAATATAAAACCATATGGAGCTTTTATAGAGATAGGTGGAGGTATTGTAGGACTAGCACATATAGAAGATTTATCAGTTGCTAGAATAAAAACTCCCTATGAAAGATTAAAAATTGGACAAAAAGTAAAAATTGTGGTAAAATCTATAGATAGATTCACAGGAAGAGTAAATTTGTCCTATAAAGAGACCTTGGGAACTTGGGAAGAAAATGCTAAAAATTTTTCTTCAGGAATGAAAGTAAAAGGAATAATTAGAGAAACAGAAAAAAACAAAAATGGAATTTTTATAGAGCTTACTCCTAATTTAGTAGGAATGGCAGAGTATTCTGAAGGTTATGAATATGGACAAAGAGTAAATGTATATATAAAAAAAATCGATACTCAAAAAAAGAAAGTGAAACTAGTAATAGAAAGACAAAATAGTTTATAATAAAAAAATATAAATAATTTTAATTTTAAGGGGGAATATAAAAAATGGTAGAAGATAATGAAATCAAGGCACAAGTATCTCCATTTGCTATAAGACCAGGTGAAATAAAAACATTTGACGGAAAAGATGGGTATGTGTCAATGAATCAAATCGTACACAAGATAAATATAGGACATATTAATGAAATTCATTTTGCTATTTTGGATTTAGTAAATGAATTTGAATTTATTACATCAAGACAATTGTATCAAATGCTACAAATAAAAGGTATTGACCCAAAATCACAGGATAAGTTAAATAATAAGCTAGAACAACTAGTAAAATCTAAAATTTTAACAAGATATTACTTTACTTCTGATGAAGGTAAAGGTATATATAGAATATATTGTCTAGAAAAGATGGGAAAATATTTATTAAATTCTAAAGAGGTTGATTGTAAATGGCAACCATCAGACAATACAAAGCCAGTCCCAATGATTAAGAAAAGATTGGCAGGAAACCAAACACTAATTGCATATTTAAGAAAAGTAAAAGCTTTTGATAGTTATATAGTAAAACCAGCAATAACAGCAAAAGTATCAGGAAAATTATTTAAAGCTAGTGGTGGAGCTGTTAAACTTACAAAAAATAAAAAATCTATTCAATTTGTTTTTGAGGTTATCAGAAGAGAACCTGATTGGGAAAAGAAATTAATAGATAGAATGAGATTATATAAAGAATTCTATGAAAATTATGTACCTGGAGATTCAGGTTTTAGTAGTATGCCTCAATTAATATTAATATGCGAAGATGAAAAACATATGGCAGAAACATTTAAAGAAATTGTAAAAAATCAAGTAGAAATACCACAAATCAAATTATATTTTACAACTGATTTAAGACAAAATAAGGAAACTCTAGAAGATACATTAGTAGAGTTTAAATTAGTTGATGGAAAATATAAAATGGAAAATGTAGAATTAAAATTATTAGGAATGTAAAAAAAGTTCTAGGGAATTCCTAGAACTTTTTTTGCTTTTTGTACATCTTCATTATTTGCATCTCTAACACCATCTAATGCATATTCAAAACCTAGATTAGTCCATTTATATTTACCGATACTATGATAAGGTAAGATTTCTACTTTTTGGACAGTATTTAAACTAGAAATAAATTCTTTTAGTTTTAGTAAATCATTTTGATCATCAGTATAACCAGGAACAAGAACTTGTCTAATCCATATAGGGATATTATTATCACTAAGATATTTTGCAAATTCTAATTCTAATTTATTATCAAAGCCAACTAGGTCTTTACATTTTTTACTATCAATATGTTTAATATCAAGAAGTACCAAATCAGTTAATGACAACAAATGTTTAATATCATCAGTAATAGCGACCATTCCAGAAGTATCAATACAAGTATGGATTTTTTTCTTTTTCAATTTTGTAAATAATTCAATTAAAAATTTTACTTGTAATAAAGGTTCTCCTCCAGAAACAGTAACACCACCATTAGGAGTTATATAATTTTTATATTTCATAATCATATCAAAAATATCATCAAGAGATTTATAACTACCCCCGTTCATATCCCAAGTATCTCGATTATGACAATATTTACATTGTAGATGACATCCCTGAAGAAATAGAATAAATCGTATTCCAGGTCCATCTACAGCACCAAATGTTTCTAAAGAATGTACCTTAGCATAGTAACGTAAATCTTCATTATCTTTAATAGTTTGTTTGTTCTGCATAGCTTCTCCTCATATAATGTTTAAATTCTTTCATGAATTGTTCTATTAATTACATCTAATTGTTGTTCTCTTGTCAATTTTGTGAAGTTTACAGCATATCCAGAAACTCTAATTGTTAATTGAGGATATTTTTCTGGATGTTCCATGGCATCTTCTAATAAACTTCTATCAAAAACATTTACATTTATATGATGACCCGTTTGTTTAAAATATCCATCTAACATATTTACTAAGTTAGTAACTCTTGTTTCTTCATCTTTTCCTAATGTTTTAGGTGTTATTGAAAATGTATATGAAATTCCATCTTCAGCAGATTCAAAAGGTAATTTTGCAATAGAATTCATAACAGCTAATGCACCATTTGTATCTCTTCCATGTAATGGATTAGCTCCAGGTCCGAATGGAGCTCCCATTCTTCTTCCATCAGGTGTATTTCCTGTGGCTTTTCCATAAACTACATTAGATGTGATAGTAAGAATAGATAATGTATGTTTTGAGTTTCTATAAGTTGGGTATCTTCTTAATTTATTCATAAATGTTTTAACAATGTCAACTGCAATACTGTCTACTCTATCATCATCATTACCGAATTTTGGGAAATCACCTTCTATTTCATAATCAGTAGCTAGTCCAGTTTCATCTCTGATAACTTTTACTTTTGCATATTTTATAGCAGAAAGTGAATCAGCAACAACTGACAAACCAGCAATACCACAAGCCATTGTTCTTAATATGTCTTTATCGTGAAGTGCCATTTCAATTGATTCATAACAATATTTATCATGCATATAATGGATAGCATTTAAAGCTTTAATATATATTTTAGCAACATAATCCATCATCTGTTTAAATTTATCCATAACTTCATCATAATCTAGATATTCAGAAGTAATAGGAGCAAATTTTGGTGTTACTTGTTTTCCAGAAAGCTCATCTCTACCACCATTGATAGCATATAATAGTGTTTTAGCTAAGTTAGCTCTTGCACCAAAGAATTGCATTTGTTTACCAATTTTCATAGGAGAAACACAACAAGCAATACCATAATCATCTCCTAAAGTGATTCTCATTAAATCATCACTTTCATATTGAATAGAAGATGTTTTTATAGATAAGTCAGTTGTATATCTCTTAAATCCTTCAGGTAAGTTTACAGACCATAATACTGTTAAGTTAGGTTCTGGAGCTGGCCCTAAATTTTCTAAAGTATGAAGAATTCTAAAAGAGTTTTTAGTAACTAAAGTTCTTCCATCAATTCCCATACCACCTATACTTTCTGTTACCCATACAGGGTCACCACTAAATAGTTCGTTATATTCAGGAGTTCTTAAGAAACGAACCAATCTTAATTTCATAACAAAATGATCCATAATTTCTTGAACTTCTTCTTCTGTGATTGTTCCATTTTCTAAATCTCTTTCAAAATAAATATCTAAGAATGTAGAAGTTCTACCAAGACTCATGGCAGCACCATCTTGAGATTTTACAGCTCCTAAATATCCAAAATATAACCATTGAACAGCTTCTTTACTATTACTAGCAGGTTTAGAAATATCAAAACCATATTTTAAAGCCATTGCTTTTAAATCATTTAAAGCTTTAATTTGCTCACTAATTTCTTCTCTTTCACGAATAACTTCCTCTGTCATACAGTCATCATCTAATATTTCTAAATCTTTTTTCTTTTCTTCAATTAAAATGTCAACACCATAAAGTGCAACTCTTCTGTAATCACCAATAATTCTGCCTCTACCATATCCATCAGGTAGCCCTGTAATTAGGTGAGAACTTCTAGCAGCTCTGATGTCTGGCGTATATACACTAAATACACCATCATTATGTGTTTTTCTATATTTATGGAAAATTTCTTCTACTTCATCATCTACTTTTCTGTCATAAGCTTGACAAGCTTTTTCTACAATACGAATTCCCCCAAATGGCATAATAGCCCTTTTTAAAGGTGCATCAGTTTGAAGACCTACAATTTCTTCTAAATCTTTATCAATGTATCCAGCTTCATGACTATTAACTGATGAGATAGTTTTAGTATCTATATCTAAAACAGATCCTTTAGATTCTTTTTCTTTTTTATAAAGTTCTAAAACTTCATCCCATAGTTTTTTAGTTTTTGCTGTAGGTCCAGCCAAAAATTTTGAATCTCCTTCATAAGGTGTGTAGTTTCTTTGAATGAAATCTCTTACATTAATTTCACTTTGCCAATCACCTTCTTCAAATTGATTCCATGCTTCAAATTTCATAATATTTATTGACCTCCTTAATAAAATAATTAATTTGTTTCTTTTCTTAGTATTAACATTTTGACCATATATTATGATAACATATATATAAAATATAATCAATCCATCGAAAATATTTAATGTAATAATAATATAATAATAAAGTAATAAAAAATCTGTTGCATATACAACAAAAAACCAATATTTTAAAATATTGGTTTTTAAAAATAAAAATATCTATTAAATATATTTATTATTCTGCTTCTGCAATTATTTTAGCAATTTTGTAAATTAATCTTTGCTTATGAGCAGGGCAACTACTTAATAAATCTGAAAATTCTTTTGATAAATAATTTTCAGAGTCACTAGAAGTTCCACTCAAAATATATCCTTCTGAAACATCTAATAAACTACATATTTGAGTTAATCTTTTTAAATTAATATGAGAGTTTCCTCTTTCTACTCTACTTAGAAATGCAACAGAAACATCTATTTTTTCTGATAATTCTTCTTGAGTATAATTTTTTGCAAGTCTTGCTTGTTTAATTCTTTGACCAATAATACTATAATCTAATGCCATGTTAATCACCTTCCTAATATTTATAAATATATGTACAAATTAAATAAAGTATACATTTACTGTACAGTCTATGGGATTAATATATAATAATCTAGGAAAAAAGTCAAGATGTATAGAATTATCTTTTTGCTGTGAGCAATAATATAATTTTATAAGTTTTTGAATATTTTTAATATTGAAAGATATAAAAAAGGAAGTAAAATAAAGAAAAAACGAGATTACCAAAGAAAAAAGTATGATACAAGAATATCTTAATTATAAATTGCAAACAATTTAATATTTTTACCAAGAATTATGTATACAAAGTTTGAAAAATGCCAGAATATATAGTATAATATTGCCTAGTCGCGTAAAAAACTTATAAAGAGATAGGAGAGTGAATTATATTTTAAAGAAGAAACTAAAATTTTATACAAAAGAGTTTCTAAAATTTTTAAATATTACATTTATAGCTTTTGGTTTTATAATCGCGATAATATTAATAAAATATAAGCCGATGTATAAAGTAATAATTTCTGGCGAAGAGTTAGGATATATAAACAATAAAGAAGATATGGATATGATAATAAATGAAAATTTCATGGAAAGTGAAACTAAAAATATAGATGAAATAATTCTTGATGAAGAGCCAGAATATGAATTAAAATTAGTAAATAGAACAGAAAATACAGATGAAGATAAATTAGTAGAAGGATTAAAAGATGATGTTACGGTAACATATAAATATTATGAAATAGCAGTTGAAAATACTGTGGTTGAAAAGGTAAATACTAGTGAAGAAGCAGAAGAGTTGATAAATCAAATAAAAAGTGAGAGTGAAAGTGAAAGTCAAAATATAGATTTAAGTATAGTAGAGAAATATACTCAAAATGAAGAAGAAGTGGCTACTTCTGATTTAGAAGTAGCAAAAGAAAATGTTCAAGAAACAGTTGACAATACAATAGAGCAAATTGAACAACAAAAAGCAGAGGAAGAAAGATTAAATTCATTACCAAGTATAAATGGAATAAAATTAGCAGTAACACCTATTGAAGGAAGAATAACTTCAAGATATGGTGTTAGCAGTAAAATAAGAAAATCTACCCATACAGGTTTAGATATATCAGCAGTACAAGGAACTGATATTAAAGTTGTTGCTGATGGTACAGTAATTAGTGCAAGCTATAATGGAGCTTATGGTAATTTAGTAAAAATAGATCATGGAAATGGTGTAGAAACTTGGTATGCACATACAAGTAAAATGTATGTGAAAGCTGGAGATACTGTTAAGGCAGGAGATGTAATAGCAGCTGTGGGTTCAACAGGTAATTCAACAGGGCCACATTTACATTTGGAAATAAGAATAAATGGAGAACATGTGGATCCACAAGATTATTTATATAAATAATAGAAATATATGTATAAAATAACCCCAGATTATTAATAATTTGGGGTATTTTTATTGTATAGGAAAAATCGGCTTTTATCTTGACCACATATAAGATTTTTCCGTATACAACTATTATATAAGAAATAAAAATTAAACTTAAATGAATCTTATAATTATAAAAATATTCCTATTTTATTTAGTATGTAATGAATTAATTTTTCAAAATCCATTTTTCTAGTGAAGTCTTTAATTGATTTTCTCCATTTTTCTTTTAATTCTTTGCTCTGTATTTTATTTCTAATTTTACTTAATCCTTTGTATCCATATTTTATCATATTTTATTCCTTTTTGTTCTATATTATCATAAATATTAAAAAAATATTGTAACACAAATATTATTTTTGTATTACAGTATTTTTCTTAAACTGATGACATTGGAAATGTAATTTCCCTGCCATATAGAAGATTTAAAGAAAATAACTAATTTGGAAAATACTAAAAAGGTATTAGATAATATAAAACTAGAATTGCCAAAAGTTCCAGACATAAATGATATAAAACTTTTACAATTGAATAAAGCAAAAGTTGAAAACGATATAATAAAACCTAAAGATGATTTGATTAATGAATTATATAATGATAATAAGGCTTTGCATCAAGAATTATCAAAACAAGTAAAACTTATCAATGAAGCTGAAAAATATCAAAAAGAAAGAGATAAAATACTAGAAGACAATAAGCTTTTAAACAATAAAGTTAAAGATTTAGAATTAGACTATAATAATAGAAAGAATGATGAATATAAAAATAAAGAATTTGATATTGAATACAAATATAAGCACAAAATTAAAATATTAGAAAAGGAAAATAGCCATTTACACAAAATTGTAGATAGATTTTATGAAACAGTAGAAAAATTTATAGAATGGGTATGTAAAAAATTTGGATTAGGAGAATCAAAAGAATTAGTCAGAGATTTTGAAAAAGAAACAAATACTTTAATTGATTCAGAAAAGCAGTTAAAAAAGGAAGAAAGAGAAAAAGAATGGGATTTAGAAATGTAATAAAAGTAAATTTTACTAGAGTTTATTCTCAATTATAAAATCAACATAAAAAGTTGCAAAAGATGGAAGAATATGCTATAATATTAGAAGTTTCATAATAATATGAAATTACCATAATATTGAAAAGGAATTTGTATGAAAAAGAAAAGAGTATTTTATGTACTAGAAAGGTTACTAAAATCAGATACAAATAGTGATAAGCGATATACAGAATCACACATATCTAGTGATAGTGCCACGAAAACAAATAATAATGTAGAAGAAAGCATTAATTATAATGGAGAAACACAAATTACAGAAGTACAAAAAACACGAAGACAGAAATGGATAGAAGAGCTACAAGGAAAGCAAAAAGGAGAAGCAAGTTCATCAAAAGGAATGGAAACGACACATGTATCACAAGATGGAAATGAACAAGAAGAAACTTCAAATTTAAAACCTTTTAATATTAAACAGGGAGACTCAAAAGGTAAATTTGATTTTTCTTTTTCTGTGCAAGGAAAGAGAATATCAGTGCAACGATCAGATGATTTAAGTGCTAAAGAAAGCAGTATGAAATTATCTTTACAGGGGCAAGATGGAGAACAGCAAGGTAAAGCTAATGCAAGTGATATGCAAGGACAGCAAGGAAACCCACAAGATTCTAGTACACAAGGAGATGGAGAACTACAAAATAATCGTGTAAAACGATTATTTTGTGAATTGGACAAAGTAAGCGAGAGTATAGATAAAGGACATGGATTTGCATTAAGTCCATTAAAAATAGAAGATGGACAAGTGCCAGATAGTCTTATAAATATGTTAATAGATAAATTTTTAAATCAAAGATTTTTACCAATGGATACTGATTTAAATACTAGAAGAAATAGCTTTGACCCAGAAGATGGAGCTTTAAAATGGAATATACCAGATTTAGTAAGACATAAAGTTACAAAAGACTTGAACAAAATGCTATACGATAAATATGGATTTAATGATGAAGATGGAAAAGGAGAAGATGTACCATTATCATTTTACTTTGATTTATCTGGAAGTATGGAAGAGTATTCAAGATTTCTATCGCTAGTAGCTATAAAACTTATTAGGAAAGATGTAAAAGTGTTATTTGGATTTAATGAAAAAATTTATTATCAAATTGATAGTGTGCCAAAGACTTTTACAGCAGAAGATTTTAGAAGAATAATATCAGAAAATTTATCATACGAACAGTTAACATCTGATCCAAGATATAGAAATATCAAAATAAAACAAGTAAATGAAGATATTAACAAATATTTAAGAGAAAAGAAAGCAAAAAAATTAACTGTATTTTCTGATTTTGACCCTAAAAAAGAGATTGAAGATTTATCAAAAGATTGTGAAATATGGTGGTTTTGCTTTGAACAAAGAAGTAGTTATAAAAATACATCTATGAAAGATTTTAAGGGACATTTTTATAATACTGAAAAATTAGAAGATTTCATAAAACATTTAAAAAATATAAGTAGTAGAGTATATGAAAAAAGACAGAGAACAACTAGAAATGGAGGTATTGAGCGTGAATAAACCAACAGGAAATTTAAGAGAATTAATAATATTATGCAATGACAATATAAAAGGATTATCAAGAAGAGAAGACATAAAAAAATATTTACCTATTGATGTTGAAGATTTTAGTATAGAAGAAGAAAATAATAAGTTAGTATTTAAACAAGACAATGAAGTTATTAAAAATGTCTGGATTGATACTAATTGTTATTCAAACTTAGAAATATTGAAAGTAATAGCAAAAATATACAAAATAGAGTATAACAGTGAAGAAATTTTAGAATTAATAAAATTTAAAAATAAGATAACATTAATGTTATTGTAAAGGAGAAAAGAATGGAAATATCATATCAAAGTATTAAAGAAAAAATGGAACAATATGGGTATTTTGCAGAGGACGAATTGATTTGGCAAACTTATATTAATATACAAAATCTTATAAATAATGGTCAAGTTGGGCAAGATATTTATGCTATATGTTTAGAAGGACCTCCTGGAGCAGGTAAAACAGAATATGCAAAAATATATAGAAAAGTGTTAAAAGATTTTGTACAAGATGAAGTAGAATTAATAGATTATCAATGCGATTCAACAACAGGAAAATCAGATTTATACGAAGAAATAAGAGTTGCTGCAGCCATTGCAGGTAATCCAGATGAGGTTATAATTGCAGGTAAATTAGTAGAAGCAATCGATTCAGTAAATGCAGGAAAAAAAGTGATATTATTCCTTGATGAATATGATAAGGCTAGAGAAGAAACAGATGCATTTTTATTAAAATTCTTGCAGGAAGGAAGGGTTAATACAACCCAAAGAGGTGATGTGGAAATAAAACCAGAAAATATGCAAAATTTACAGGTTTTATTATGCAAAAACCAAATGAGGGAAGAATTATCTGGACCACTTGAAAGAAGAGTAAAAATATTAAGATTAAAAGAAATGAGACCAGAAGTATTCTTTAAAGTTGCTAGTAATCAATTACTTAATGCTGATAAAGATGTAATTAATGCAGTATCAATTTTATATGGTACAATTTATGATAATAAAGATGATTTTGCTAGAATGCCATCTTGTTCAGAGGGATTATTAGCAATAAGAGATGCTTGTACTTTATTAAAAGCAAATGCACCAGAAGAATTTGTATATAGTGCTATTATTTCAAATATGCTAAAAAATCCAGATGATATTGAAACATTTAGAAGTTTATTAGGAAAAGATGAAAGATTATCAGCATTTTTTAAATCTACTTGTGATTTAAGTAAGATTTCAAATATAACAGAAGCAGAAATTGCTAGAAGAGAAATATTATCGCAATTTTTTTCTGATGATATAAAAAGAGTTTCTGAAGATATTGAAAGAGCGAATAGATTATTAACTGAATCTGACCACGAAAGAAGTTACTTAGAAAAAAGAATAAATGAACAAAGTGATACTATTAATGATAAAGATAAAACTATTGAAAAGCAAAGAAGATATATTGAACAATTACTAGCTGAAAGAAGAGATGGTAAGAGAGGTGTATCCTTGTTTAGAAGAAGAAATGCTAGTTCAGAAACAATTTCAGATTCATCTCACGAAGAAGTGAGTAGAGACAAGAAAGTAGAAATACCATCAGTTATACAAGTTGGAACAGAGCATAAATTTGTTCAACAAAATGAAATTGGAGGTCAAATACTAGCTATACCTGGAGGTGAAGATGGAAGAATACATCTAGGTGAAAGTATATTGGAACAAGATTATGATATGTTACAAAAGTTTGGGTATGCTACTATACAATCTTATAGTGGTGGAACGAAATTAGAAGATATGAGAGATTGGAACGAAAATCATATTGGATTAGGAATACGAGTAATGAAGAGCGAACCTACAGCTAAACTTTACAGTGATGGAATTATTTTATACGATAAAGATGGTATAATAGTTGGAGCAACAAGAGTATTTGAGGAAACAGAAAGAAGAGGAGAAACAGGAGAAGAAGAAACTGGTTCGATAGGAAGATATAAGTTCTTCACTAATAGATTAGTGTTGCCTATTTATGTATTAGATTCAGTTGCAGAATTTATGAAACAATGTTATAATCAAGGAGATACAAATAATTATGGTGGTACATATATTGATTGTATTGTATCAGCAGACAAACAAAAAGATGTAAAAGAAAAGGATGACTATGGTATATATTTCTATTGTGTACCATTAAAAGATAATATTTATCACATTACATATGAGAATTATAGAAATGACTTATATGATACTGGTAAAGTATTTAAAAGAATGATAGCAACAAGTGAATATGATGATTATATGAAAGCAGAATTATTAAGAATTGCTAACTCAAGAGAGAGACAAATGATTCAAACAGGACAAATCAGTCCAAAATCGACTCAATATGTAAAACCGTTAGTTACTCACGGAGAAAGAGATTAAACAATTTAATATATATATAAAGATAACCACCGCCCTTAATTCAGAGCGGTGGTTAGTTGTGTTTTGCAAAACTTATTATTCTTCGTGGGGAACAATGGTAGTGTTTTCATCGCCGATGAGATGACTGCCAAGTATATATGCTCCCATAAAATTGCCAAAGGTAAGTAATGCAGTATCGATTTCTTTTGCCTGTTCTTCGTCCAATGTGCCATCAGCACGAGCTTTTTCAAGGGCGTCAAAACCAGGAAATTGACCAGTTTCTCCATCAAACCATCCACCGTGATTCTCGACAAACTCTATTGCAGGACTGATTTTTTTCATAATGTCCTGAAATTGAAGGAAGAGAAATTTAATATTGAGTCTGACCTCAAAATTATCTTCTTCGCCTTCAACAGGGTTAATAGAGATGGGTTTCTGGTTCTCAAGAACTTTTTCAATTGTTTTCTCGATTTCTTCACAGCACTTTTCTCGAGCATCATTACTTTGGAATGTGATAGGTGTTAAGAGAATAGAACCATCCATGCCAAAAGCAGGATTTTCCCAAATCTTGCCACCCGTTTTCATCACAGTTTGAATTACAAACAGCAGAATCCGTTCTCCACAACTAGGTGGAATTGTAATGTCAGTGATGACAGTGCCACCACTAAACATGCCCCCGATAGTGGTATGATGTTTACAGTAGTTGCCCATAGACTAATTCCTCCTTTAATTTTGGACAATGCCAATAATTACAATATATATTATACTACTAAATTAGGAAAAAAGCAAATGTTATGGTAACTAAACTGCCGATAATACAGTTATTAAATTATTTAAAATATCCCTTAAATATCAAAATTGACATTTAAGAAATATATCTATTTGTTTTTTATAATCCACTCATAAACTTCATTTTCAGTAAGTTTGCTTTTTTCATAAGATTAATTTTTTCTTTAGCCTGTTTTTTTCCAGTTTTCAAAATCTCGGGCAAGTTTTTTATTGTCTTTATTTTTTTTAACTTGCATAAATTTTTGTTGATATGTTCTCCTATATTCTCCCATAGCCTTATTTTGCTTTAATCTTTCCGTATAAGATTGAAAAGCACCTAAATCTCTACAAGGTTTTGAATTTTCTTTTGGGTAATCACAATAAATTTCATCTAC
>CALYAB010000035.1 GCA_944393395.1 uncultured Clostridia bacterium | reverse complement strand
TTTTGAACCATATCAAAACTATTTATATCTTCAGCATACTTTCCTTGCAACCTATTATTTATTTCATTTGTAGTAAGACGTAAGTGTTCATATAAGATTTTTCGAACTTCTTCTTTTTGATAAAATTGATTTATGCTACTAAAAGCTTCTGCCATTTTATCGGCATTTTGATACCATTTTGCATTTAGCTGTGTTATCTGTTCTTGTTTTTTATTTTTTAGTACTACTATTAATTCTTTACCTATTGTTAAATGTTCTGTAAATAATTGCTGAATTTTATTTGCAACTACCACCCCATAATATCTTCTAAAAATACTTGCTATATCTCTTGGATTTCGCAATAAACGTACTTGAGTTGCATCTAAGTCTTTTAAATTTTCTGCTATACTTATTAAAAGCATTCGTGTCCACATAATATGTTGTTCCCATACTAGATTCATTTGTGTAAGTAATTGAACTTGATTTATACTTATCAAATAACTTGAATTTTGATTATAATTTGGATAAATATTATTGTATAGATTTGCATTCATTTCATTCATATTTTTATCTCCTCCTAAATATAGGATATTAAAAATATTGAAATTTGTTTACTCTTTTATATAAATTCAATTTGATTTTTAACAAATTTTATAAAGCCTCATATTATATTTTAGGTGATGAAAATGAATATTGTTCCTACAAATGTTTTATATAACTCTTATCTATTAAGGCAAAATCTTATTTTATTAAATCATGCTTATCATTTTTTAAATATTCAAGTTGTTGGTAATAGTGTACTTGGCCGTCCCATCTATGTTGCAAAATTAGGTAATGGCCCTAATAAAGTTTTTTATTCGGCATCTATCCATGCCAATGAATGGATTACTTCTGTTTTATTAATGAAGTTTATAGAAAATTATTGTGATGCATATCTTTCTAATGGATCTATTTTTGGTTATTCTATTATAAATTTATTCAATAGTTCTAGTATTTATATTATGCCTATGGTAAATCCTGATGGTGTTGATTTAGTTAATGGCTACATAAATAGAAATTCTAGTGCTTATCAAAATGCTGTTGCAATTAGCAATCGTTTTCCTGATATTCCTTTTCCTTCTGGTTGGAAAGCAAACATTACAGGTGTAGATTTAAACTTACAATTTCCTGCTGGTTGGGAACAAGCCAAAGAAATTAAATATGCACAGGGTTTTAACCAACCTGCTCCTCGTGATTTTGTAGGTTTTGGCCCTTTGACAGAACCAGAAGCTTTGGCAATTTATAATTTTACCTTAATGCATGATTTTAAATTGGTACTTGCTTATCATACACAAGGTCAAGAAATCTATTGGCAATTTCAAAACTTCAATCCTCCAAATAGTTTAGAAATTGGTCAAAAGTTAGCTGAAGCTAGTGGTTATAGACTTGCTGAAACGCCTTATAATTCTAGTTTTGCAGGATACAAGGATTGGTTTATTCAAAACTATAATCGTCCTGGATATACTATTGAAGCAGGTATTGGAAAAAATCCTCTTCCTATTTCACAGTTTGATGAAATTTATAATGATAATATTGGTATTCTCATTTTAAGTGCTGTCTTATAATATTTTATTATATAGCAAAAAGGATACATCTCGCTTCGCGAAAACTTTTCTTTACTTTTCTAATTTAACTATATATCTTTAAGTTCTCAAAGAAGCGTAAAGATTTGTCGACGCGAAAAATTGCGTAGCAATTTTTCTGTGCAACGTTGTTTTTCATTGAATAGAAAAAATCAAGTTTTTTCTATTCAATGAAAAAGTTAGAGATAAGAATTAACTCTTCTTATCTCTAACTTTTTTGCTATTTTTGTTCCATTCGTCTTATATTTTCTAAGACTATTTGACATCGTACATCAAACATGCTAATGGGTTTTCTTCCCATTAATAAGTGCCATTTTTGGTAAAAATCCTCCTTTTGAGCTTTTGCTATCTTTTCTTCTTCGATAGACCTTTTTAGTAATTCTTCATCGTCAGCTTTTTGCAGCTTTAATCTACGCTCTTTTGCACATAAATACTGGTATGTTAAGTCTCCCATAGTATTCCGAGCATAGTCATTGACTATTTCTATAAGTGCTACAAATGCCGCAATTATTAGTATTCCGATCATAATATTTATTATCATCTTTCTACACCTCCATTATATGGCTATTATATAGTAACATTAATAGTATAACATATTAAAAAAATTTTTTCAAGATTGGTTTATTCAAACATCCTGGATATACTAATAAATATGTTTAAAAAATTCCTACAACATCGCCATTTTCATCTATATCGATACCTTCTGCTGCAGGTATTTTGGGTAAACCTGGCATTGTCATTATTTTTCCTGCAAGTGCTACAATAAATCCAGCACCTGTTTTTAGTTCTAAATCTCTAATGGTAATATTATATTCATCTTTACACTCTAGATTTTTAGGGTTATCTGAAAAAGAATATTGTGTTTTTGCTATACATACTGGAAGGTTTGCATATCCTAATTTTTCAATTCTTTCCATCTCTTTTTGTGCTTTTTCTTCAAATACAACACCTTTTGCTCCATATATCTTTGTTGCTATTTTTTCAATTTTTTCTTTTATTGAATCATTTAATTCATACATATATCTGAAATTCTCTTCTTTTTCAGTTAAATCAACTAACTTTCCAGCTATATCAATAGCACCTTCTCCGCCTTTTGCCCATCCTTCTACTAGGCTTAATTCTATTTCTTTTTCTGTTAGTATATTCTTTAAATATTCGATTTCTTTTTCTGTATCAGAAGAATATCTATTTAATGCAACAATTACATTTAGTCCAAATTTTTCTTTTAAATTATCTATATGTCTATATAAATTTTCAATTCCTTTTTCAATTCCTTCTATATTTTCTTCTTGAATTTTATCTTTTTCAATTCCACCATGATATTTAAGTGCTTTTATTGTTGCAACAATAACAACTGCATCTGGCTTAATTCCTGCTTTTCTACATTTAATGTCTAAAAACTTCTCTGCTCCTAAGTCTGCACCAAAACCAGCTTCTGTTATAGTATAGTCTGCTAATTTTAATGCTAATTTTGTCGCTACAATACTATTACATCCATGTGCAATATTAGCAAATGGTCCTCCATGAATAATTGCTGGTGTATGTTCTAAAGTTTGTACCAAATTTGATTTTATAGCATCTTTTAATAACACTGCCATTGCTCCTTGTGCATTTAAATCTTTTGCATAGATTGGTTTATTCTCTTCATTGTATCCAATTAATATATTTCCTAATTTTTCTTTTAAATCTTTAATATCTTCTGCCAAACATAATATAGCCATTATTTCTGATGCAACAGTTATGTCAAATTTATCTTTTCTTGGAACTATTTTCTTTTCTCCTGAAAGCCCTGTTTCTACAACTCTTAATTGTCTATCGTTTAAGTCTACACATCTTTTCCACACAACTTCTTTAAATTTTAATTCATTTCCAAAATAGATATGATTGTCAATTAAGCTTGATAATAAATTATTGGCAGCTGTTATGGCATGAATATCTCCTGTAAAATGTAAATTAATATCTTCCATTGGAGCTACTTGTACTTTTCCTCCTCCTGTTGCTCCACCTTTTATTCCAAAAACAGGTCCTAAAGATGGTTCTCTTAATGCTAATATAGATTTCTTATTTATTTTTCTTAATCCATCTGCAATTGCAATAGATATTGTTGTTTTTCCTTCTCCTAATGGTGTTGGACTGATTGCTGTTACTAATATTAGTTTTCCATTTTTTCTTTCTTTTATTTTTTTATATAAGTCAGAAGAAAATTTTGCTTTGTACTTTCCATATAATTCTAAGTCTTCTTCTTCAACATTTACTTTTTTGGCAATTTCAACAATGTTATCTAATTTTGTATTTCTAGCAATTTCTATATCTGTCAATTTCTTCACTCCTTTTATACTTTTTCTTCTAAGACATTTCTTTGTTATTTACATTCTACTAAAAGATATTATTTAAAATTTTCCCTTTATTTAACTTACAATTACTTGTCTATCTTTTAAATATTTTTCTAAATCTTTTAAAACCATAACATCTAAACTTGTTAAAGTTTTTGGCAAATTATTTATTTCAAACCATTTATAATCTTTAACTTCATTATCATTAAAGTTTATTATTCCTTCATACTCTTTACAAAAAAATACATGGTTTATAACATATACCTCATCTTTATTTGGATAAACATGATATGTATTTTTCTCCAGAAAAAATCCCATATAATCTAGGCTTAATTGGTGTTATATTCATTTCTTCTTTTAACTCCCTATTTAATGCCTCTATATATGTTTCTCCTAGTTCCATTGCACCGCCATGTATTCCCCATTCTTCATTATCAGCTCGTTTTTGTAATAATATTTTATTGTCTTTGCATATAATTAATCCTACTCCAGACATAATAATTGGTTGATGTCCTATTTTTTCTCTAATATCTTTTATATAATTTTTCATAGATGGCCTCCTTATATAATAATACCTGCTACAATTCCTATTAAAGCTCCTATCAGTACTTGAAATGGTGTGTGTCCTAATACTTCCACCAATTTTTCTGAAACTTGAACTCCTGTAAGACCTGGCGTTTCTATCAACTTATTTAATAATTCTGCTTGTTTTCCAGCTGCTCTTCGTACTCCACATGCATCATACATAACAACAAAGGCAACTATAAAAGATAATGCAAATATAGCTGAATCTACACCTTCATATTTTCCTATTAATGTTGCAAGACTTGTAACTACAGCAGAATGTGAACTTGGCATACCTCCTGCTCCTAGTATTCTTTTAAAATTAAACTTCTTTGTTTTTACTAAATCATATATTAATTTAAATAATTGTATTCCAAACCATAATAATACAGGTACATATATATATTTATTTTGTATAAAACTCATGAAATTGTTCATTTTGCAAATAAATCCCCCTTAAAATTATTTATTCAGTTTCAAAATTTTCTTCTTCTACTTCTCCATCTTGCCCATTTAATAATATTGTTATTTTCTTTTCTGCATTTTCTAACATTTTGTTACACTCTTTTGATATTTTCATTCCTTCTTCAAATTTTTCTACTGAATCATCTAGATTTAAATTTCCATTTTCTAATTCATTTATTATTTTCTCTAATTCAGCTATTTGTTCTTCAAAACTTTTTTTCATATTTCTTCCTTTCTTTTTTAACCTTTAGATAATGTCTTTAACTTTACACTATCTTATTTTATTTACAATACTTTAAAATTCCATTTGCGTTACTATTAATTTATTTTTAAAGATATTACTACATTTTTTATATGTTATAAATAGTAAATTATTTGTATTAACAAAGTAATTGTATATGAAATTTAATACAAATTCTATTCTTGTGTCACTGTGTTATTAGATATATCTACTTTATACCAAGCCAAAACCGCTGTTGTAGTTTCATCATTTACTGATACATGATATATATTACCATCTTTATTTGCTATATTGATTGATATTCCTTGATCTGTTCCATATTCTTGTTTTACTAATTCAATTACCTTTTCCTCTTCTGTCTGTGCCGTATTTGTACTTTCTTGTTCTTCTACCCCAACATAATCACTATTTATTTGTTCCTCTGTTACTTCTGGTTGCACTGTTGGAGTTACATTTTCTTCTACAACATTTTCTGTATTTTCAGCATTTTGTTCTTCTTCATCTTGCTCTTCTTTTTCAGTTGTCTCATTCAAGTCTATCTCATTGATTATGTTGGTATCAGTTTGGTCTTGTTTTTTATTAAACACACTGTAGCAAGCCATTCCAACCATTATCAATAATATTGCTATAGTAGCTATCATGAGTACTTTCTCCTTTATTCCCATCGCTATCTCCTTTTTATGAAATTGGTAACTTTCTTATTTAATTTCTGCTATTTTTTCACCATCTTTAAATTTGATTGAAACCTCATCTTTTGGCTTCAATTCTGCTATACTTTTTACTATTTTATTATCTTTTTCAACAATTGTATATCCTCTTACTAATGTTTTTAATGGACTTAATGTATCTAATTTTGATACCAATTCTATATATTTATTTTTATTTTTTTCTTTTACTTTATTTATCAAATTTTCTAATTGTTTAACATATGTATCTATTTTTATATAATTTTCATTTATTCTTCTAGTTGGTTCCTTAAATACTGAACTAGACATACATTTATCATATCTTAATTTCATTATTTCTAATTTTTTACTTAAAGACATTTTTAATCTGTTTTGATATGTATTTATTTTTTGTTTTAATTCATATATATCTGGTACAGCTAGTTCAGCAGCTGCTGATGGTGTTGGTGCTCTTAAATCTGCTACAAAATCTGATATAGAAAAATCTGTTTCATGACCTACAGCTGATATAATTGGTATTTTAGAATTATATATACTATTTGCAACTATTTCTTCATTAAATGGCCATAAATCTTCTAAAGAGCCTCCTCCTCTTGCTAAAATTAATACATCTGCTAACTCATTTTTATTCATATATTCTATGCCATAAGCAATTTTTTCTGCTGCACCTTCACCTTGGACTGGTACTGGTAATAGTCTAATATATACATTTGGATTTCTTCTTGTTGATACATTTATAATATCTCTTATTACTGAACCAGTCTGAGATGTTAATACACCTATTACTCTTGGCATCATTGGTATTTTCTTTTTGTGGCTTTCATCAAATAAACCTTTTTCTTCTAATTCTTTTTTTAATTCTTGATATTTAGTATACAAATCTCCTAAACCATCTTGTTCCATCACTTTTGCATAAATTTGATATATGCCATCTCTTTCAAATACAGATACTGCCCCAAAAATATATACTTTCATACCATCTTTTGGCTCAAAGTTTAATTTTTGTGCATATGATTTAAACATAATACATTTTATTAAAGATTTTTCATCTTTTAATGTAAAATACATATGTCCTGTATAATGATGTTTAAAATTAGATATTTCACCTTTTACTAATATATTGTTTAAATTCTCATCATTTGCTATTTTATCTTTTATATACTTGTTTAAGTCACTTACACTTACTGCCATCTCTGCATATTTCATAAAACCCTCCAAAGGGATATTTTTATTGAATTTTACTCCTTCAAAATATCCCTGCATTTTTCATTATTCATTTACTATACTTGCTAATATTCCATTTACAAAATTCTTAGATGTATCTTCACCATATTTTTTTGATAATTCTACTGCTTCATTTATTACAACTTTAAATGGTATATCTTTATATTTTATTTCATAAATTGCAAGTTTCAATATAGCCAAATCAATTTTAGAAATTCTTTCTATTTTCCAGTCTGATTTTAAATTTTTTTCAACTAAACTTACTATTTTTTCTTTATTTTTTTCAATCCCTAAAACTGCATCTTCTATATATTCTTTTGCTTCTAAATTTTCTATATTTTCACTTTCAAAATATAAATTAATTTGTTCTTGTAAATCTTCATATTTTTGTATTTCTAAACTATATATCAATTTAAAAGCTTTTTCCCTTATAGCTGTTCTATTCATATATTATCCTTCCTTATTCTACAAATTGATTTTGTACTACATCTTATCTATAAATTTTTTTAGTTTAACTTTTACATCTTCTTTATTTCTTTGTACATAATTTCCAATAAAAGCTCCTAAAAATAGTACTACTATTGCTAAGATTAATTTATCTAGTCCTGTTATTAATATTAATATCGCCAATATTACACCAATTATAGCGCCTTTGTATTGGTTCCAAAACTCCTTAAAATTGTTCATGCTTTCACGACCTTTCTTATTCTAACTAAGAATAACTAGTTTTTTATGCTTCTTGTTGATTTTCTGCTACTTTTTTGATTGTTATATTTACTTCATTAACTTCTAAATCAGTAGCCTTCTTTATTTTGTCTTTTATGCTTGTTTGAAGTTTTGCAGATAAATCTTTGATTATAGCATTTGAACTTACTACTAAATTTGCATATACTTTTACATTATTATCTTTGTCTAATTCAACTCTAGTTATAACATCTTCTGTACTTTCAAAACCTTTTGCTACTGAATTAACTAAATTTTCGATAGTCTCCTTAGAAATCATAAGTTTTCCACTTTCATTTTCTAATAAAACTCCCTGTCTTTCTTTTATTTGTTCTTTAGATGTTGAATCAAAGAATATACATTTTACTGAAAGTAATATAAATACTATACTTACTCCTAATATAACTTTTCCAGAAACATCTCCTACTAATATATTATTAACTATCTCTCCAACTAGTTCAGAATCTAACCATCCAAATACTAATAAACATGCTAAAATAGATAATATTAACATTACATAAGAATATATGATTAATGTGATTTTTTCTAAAATTTTCATATTTTTCATTCTCCTTTTATAAATTGATATTTTTATTATTTTTCTTCATCATTATTTTCTTCAGTTTCTTGTTCATCTTCTTTTTCATTCATTACAGTATCAGTATTAACCCCTTGTACATGAACATTTACTTCTTCTACTTTTAACCCAGTCATGCTTTCTACTGATTTTTTTACTCTATTTTGTATTTCAAAAGCTACATCTGGTATTCTTGATCCATATTCAACAATAATATTTACATCTATTTTTGCGACATCTTCATTTATCTCTACTTTAATTCCTTTTGCTAAGTTTTTCTTTCCACTTAAGACTTCTGTTATTCCTCCTGCAAATCCTCCTGACATTCCAGATACACCTTGAACTTCAGATACAGCAACTCCTGCTATAACTGCTACAACATCATTTGATATTTGTATTCCTTCATTTTCTGTTTTTATCTCTTCATTTAATTCTACAACTTCCCCATTTTCTACATTTTTGTTTTCTTCTTCATTCATAAAATTCTCCTCCTCAATAAAAAAAGATATACTTAATTTTCCATATAAGTATATCAATTTTTTATTAAAAATACAACCATTTTCACAATATTTCCACTTTTATTCAAAAACTTTAAACTCCTGTATTGGATTTCCCCTTAAATATTCCTGTATAGTCATTCTTCTAGCATTCTCACCTTGGATTTGTAAAACTTTCAAAATTCCCTCTTTACATTTAATATATATTCCATCCTTAGGGTCAGATACAATAACTGTGCCATTTTTCAAAAACCCCATGTTTTCTGCATATATCTCATCTTTTCCTGCTACTTTTACTTCCCAGAATTTTATTTTTTTACCATCTAAAAAAGTATAAGCTCCCATTATTGGGTTTAATCCTCTAACTAAATTTTTTATTTCCTGAGCTGTTTTATTATTCCAGTCAATTTTAGCCATCTCTTTTGATAACATTGGAGCAATTGTATATTCCTCTCCTTGCTTTTCTCTTGGTGCTATTCCTTTTTCTATCTGTCTTAAAGTTTCTACCAAAAGTTTTCCGCCTACAATTTTTAATCTATCCCACAATTCTCCTGTTGTTTCATCTTCTCCAATTTCCACCTCTTGTTTTAAAATCATATCTCCTGTATCCATTCCAACATCCATATACATTGTTGTAACACCAGTTATTTTATCACCATTTAAAACTGCCCATTGTATAGGTGCAGCACCTCTGTATTTAGGCAATAATGATGCATGTACATTTATGCATCCTAATTTAGGTATTTCTAGTATTTCTTTTGGTAAAATTTTTCCATATGCTACAACACAAATAACATCAGGATTTAGTTCCTTTATTTCATTTATAAATTCTTCATTTTTCTTGACTTTTTCTGGTTGAAATACTTTTAGATTTTTCTCAGTTGCAAATTCTTTTACAGGACTTGGAATCATTTTCATTCCTCTTCCTTTTGGCCTATCTGGGTTTGTTACAACTCCTATTATTTCATATCCTTCCTCATAGATTGCTTTTAAGCTTTCTTCTGCAAAATCTGGTGTTCCCATAAATACAATTTTCATAAAAACCTCCTCGTCCAATTCTTATTTTTCTGGTTCAACATACTCCAAAGTTCCTGGAATAATCTTGTCTATAAACAATTCTCCTTCTAAATGATCCAATTCATGAGCAATTGCTTGTGCCAATAATTCCTTTGCCTTTACTCTCATTCTTTTTCCTTTTCTATCTATATATTCTGCAACCACTTCTGCTGGTCTTATCACTTTTGCAAATTCATTTGGAAAACTTAAACAACCTTCATCAACTTCTTGCTCTCCTTTAGTTTTTATAATTACTGGGTTAATTAATACAATTGGTCCATGGTCATCATATAAATCTATTACTACTACTCTTTTTAATACACCAACTTGAACAGCAGCTAGTCCAACTCCATTGTATTTATGCATTGTTTCTATCATATCATCTATAAGTGTCTGTATTTTTTCAGTTGGAATATCCTCTTCTGGAACTTCTCTTGATTTTTTATTTAGGATTTCATCTCCTTGATATCTTAGATTTCTAATTGCCATATTTACTCACATTCCTTTCTTAATACCTACGTCTAGTTGGAATTTCAACCTTTCATCAACTCATATTATTGGGATTAACATCAATTGAAATTCTTGTATCTTTTATATTTTCTTGATATATTTCTTTTAAACAAGCATTTAAAATTCCATTTACCTCTTCTGTCATCTTTCCTTTTATGATAATTCTCCACCTATATCTATTTTGTATTTTGTCTATTGGACAAGGCATTGGTCTAAATATTTTAAATTGTTCATTGTTTAATCTTTGCACTAAATATTGATACATTTTATTTGATATATTTTTTATTTCTATTTCATTATAACTATTAAATCCAATTAATATTATATCGCAAAATGGCGGATATTTCAACTGTTTTCTAAGCTCAATTTCTGTTTCATAGAACATATTATAGTTTTGCTTTTGTGCACATATAATGCTAAAATTATCTGGATTATATGTTTGAATAACAACTTTACCTGGTAAATTTTCTCTTCCAGCCCTTCCTGCTACTTGTGTTAATATTTGAAAAGTTCTTTCATTTGCCCTATAGTCATCTATATTTAACGAACTATCTGCTGCAATTACGCCGACTAATGTCACATTAGGAAAATGATGTCCTTTTACTACCATTTGCGTGCCTATTAATATATCTATATTATCATTCCTAAATTTATTTAAAATTTCTTCATGTGAATTCTTTTTTGTTACAGTATCAATATCCATCCTGATTGTTGATGCATTAGGAAATTGTTTATGTATTTCTTGTTCTAATTTTTGTGTTCCTGTTCCAAAATATCTTATTTTATCACTATGACATTCTGGACATATATTTACTATTTTCTCTTCATGACCACAATAATGACATTTTAACCTTCTTTCATAACTATGATATGTCATGCTTATGTTACAATTAGGACATTTAACTGTATATCCACAGTTTCTACACATTATAAATGTTGAATACCCTCTTCGGTTTAAAAACAGTATGGTTTGTCTTTTTTGCTTTAGATTTTCTTCAATACTGTTATATAGTTCCACACTTAGCATTGACCTATTTCCATTTGCTAATTCTTGTTTCAAATCAATAATTTCTACTTTTGGAAGTGATGAATTATTAGCTCTTTTTGTTAATTCTAATAATTGTATTTTGGCCCTATTTATCTTTTTTTCTTCACTTTCATCTATTAAATTCTGTGAATTATAAAATGTTACAATGTCTGGTGTTGCACTTCCTAACACTAAAGGTGCATTATTTTCTTTAGCTAATATCTTTGCAATCTCTTTTGCATTATATCTTGGATTAGTTTCTGACTTATATGAATTGTCATGTTCTTCATCTATTATAATTATCCCTATATTTTCTATAGGTGCAAATATTGCAGATCTTGCACCTATTACAATTTTAGCCTTTTTTTCTCTTATTCTTTCCCATTCATCATGTCTTTCTCCTATAGATAATTTGCTATGTAATATAGCAATTTCATCCTTTCCAAATCTTGATATAAACCTATCTAACATTTGGGGTGTTAATGATATCTCTGGTACTAATACTATTGCATTTTTACCTATTTTTAATACTTTTTCTATTAGTTGTAAATATACTTCTGTCTTTCCTGAACCTGTTACTCCATAAAGTAAAAATTGCTTATATTTTTCTTCATTAATTACTTTTTCTACACTTTTAAAAGCTTCTTTTTGCTCTTCTGTTAGTTGTAATTTATAGCTTTTTTCACAATCTCTCCCCAACAGTGGATTTCTTTCTATTTTTTTCTCTACTATTTCCAAATATCCATTTTTTATTAATGTATTTACAATTGCTCTTGAACAATCTGTAAACATCTCTATCTCTGGTATTGTTGCACCTTCATTATCTTTTATAAAATTTAATATTCTTTTTTGTTTATCTGACTTTATTTTTTCGTTTTGTATTTCTAATTCTATTTCCTCAATACTTTTTTTCAGAAAAACTGTATTTATTTTTTTATCTTGAATTCTTTTTTCTTTATTTTTATTTCTTGTTCCTGGTGTTAACATTAGTTTAATACAATCAGATACATTACAAAAATACCTTTTGGCCATCCATTTTGCTAAAGCTATTTGTTTGTCTGTTAAATTTTCTTCTAATTTTGCGATATCTTTTACTTCAAATTCTGATTTTTCTTTTATCCCTACTACAAATCCTTCGGTTAATTTTCCTCCATTACCAAATGGAACTAATACTTTGCTACCTACTAGTATTAGCTCTTCTATTTCTTTTGGTATGTTATAGTCAAAGGTTCTATTTAGCTTTTTTGCTCCTCTGTTTATTATTACTTCTGCTACCATTTTTTCTCTCCTTTTGCTAGGACAAGTATATCAAAATTTTTTATTTTTAACAAGAATAATTGATGATTTCTTGGACAAAAAAGATTAAAACAAATAAATAATCTTATAAAATAGCAACAGTGATAAATGGAAAATTTTATGAATATGTATACAATATTTGAGGATAAAGATTGTAAATATAAAATGTGTAGAACAACATGGAAAGGTTATTGAGAATTAGAAAAAAATATGTTATGTAGTCTTAAAACTACAAATAATTGGTATTTATATTATTTAACTAACTTTATATTTTCTAGGATAACGTTTATTCCACTACTTAGATAACCTTGTAATGCAATATTATCATTTTTCTTTAATCTACTATAGCAAAAATCCGCTAACTCATTATATCCTATAACTATTATTTTACTCTTATTATTTAATTCTACTTCAAATTTCACAATCGAATTATTTTCTCTATCATGAATTATAAATTTAAAATTTATATCACTAACTATTTTCCCCATTAAAAAACATATATTCATTTTTCTTTCCTTACTCAATTTAATTTTTTTCTACAAATTAATTCTGTTATTAAATATGCAATTACGCAACGAAAAAGTAATATACCATGTCAACATTCTTTATTAATTTAAAGTTATAAAATAAGTATATTCAAATTATTTCCAATTCTACTAATACCTATTTCACTGATACATTTTTACCTATTAGAGGAAGGAACAAATCCCTTTAATATCTAATATTCATTGTATATATTCCTTAAAATATATAATCTAGAAAAATATTAGAGCGGGTCTGAAACCAATGTTGTTATTGCTGTTAGAAGGAGAATTGTTGTTACGATTGTAAGCTGGATTATTAGAACCATTGTTGTTGTAATTACCGCCCACGATTAACTCTGTTATCAGTGTTGTTAGCCTTTTGATTTGTCCCTATTTTTTTACTAGTCTTTCAGATCATTTGTAATATGTTTCTGTTAGTTTTTTATTATTTCATTTTAATTGATATCATCTTTTTGATAAAATAATTTACTTTCTAAATTATACGTATTTGCTATTTGTATATATCCTAAATGCCCTGCTAAATATTTTTGTGCCTCTTTACTTGTCATTTCTTCTCGTTTTATTTTTTCTTTTAGTACTTTTACTTTCTTTTTTAGTTTTCTTTTTCCTTTATCTCGTATTTTTAGTCGATATGGATTTATTTTATATCCACAAAAATTAACACCTTGTTTATTTTTAAATATTTGTGTCTTTTTATTTAATTCTAATTGTAAATTTTCTTTTAAAAATATCTTTATTTTTTCTAATACCTCTTTTGCTTCTTGCTTTGTCTTTACAAACAACACACTATCATCAAGATATCTAAAATACCACTTTACCTTTAATATGTGTTTTATATATTGATCTATTTCATTAAGATAAATATTTGCAAACATTTGCGAAGTATAATTTCCTATTTCTAGTCCCTTTTCTCTTTTTTGTGCATATAAAATTTCTTCTATTAACCACAAAACATCTTTATCTTTTATTTTCCTTTTTAAAACATTTAATAATATTGTTTTATTAATATTATCAAAATATTTTGCTATATCCATTTTTAAAATATAATATTCATTCCATATTCTTTGACAGTGTTTCATCGCCTTTTGTACTTCTAAACAGGCTTTGTGCATTCCTCTGTTTTTCAAACAAGCATAAGATGTATTAATAAATTGTGGTACAAATGCTGGCTCTAAAAAATTATCTACTAGCCATCTATGTACTATTCTATCAATATACTTTGATTTTTCTATCTTTCTTAATTTTGGTTCCGTTACATAAAATGTGCTATATCCTCCATGTTTATATGTTTTATTTTGTAATTTTTCCAAAAGCCACATAATATATTCTTCTTGTTTTAAGTTAAATAAAATAATTTCTTTTCGATAGCCTTTTCCTTTTCTGGATTTTAAATGTGCTCCTAATAAGTTTTCATAAGTCAAATATTTATAATATGAATTTCTAATTGTTTTTGCCATAATATTTAATAAGCCCTCCTAATATTTTACCTATTTCATAAATAAGTTCCATTGCTACTCTAAATTTCTTTTCGTCTATCCATCTATATTTTTTCATAATCCTTAGATAAATTCTTTGTGTATTCAATTGGCTATCAATTATATTTAAGATATTTATCATTTCTTTTAAATATTGCTTATATTCGTTCTGTTTTTCAAACTTTTCTTCAACATATTTTTCTGTATTTTCTTTTTTTAACTTTACATTATCTTTTGATTTATACATATTTTTTACTTTATTTAACATCATAATTTCTTCTAACATTTTATACATACTTTGCTTATATTCTGTTCCTATGCTAAATTTTTCTGTTCTCGGTAGTTTTATCATTACATCTAGCATATACTCTATATACTTTTCTGATTTAGGTATTAATGCTAATTTGTTTTCTTGTTCTTCTTTTGAAACCATATTTTTCTTTTCCTTTTAATTTCTTCCTTTTTAGATTCATTTTCACTATTTTGATTATGTATTTGTTCTTTATCTTTTTTATAATCTTCTTTATCTTCTTTTAAATAAATTTGTTCTTCTTTTTCATATAATTTTGATAAAGCAATTATATATTTGTCTGGCTTCTTATATTTTTTTGTACTTTTGGAACAGATATAACAATTGATATTTTCTTCTTCTAAATTATTATTATATTTTCCTTTATAATCTTCTAATATTTGCAATTCTTCTTTTTCCTGGTCAAAATAATATACTATATAACTATATCTCTTTTGCACTAATAAATCTGTATACTTCTCTAATGAATTTATTGGAAAGCCAACTTTGCATATTTCTGGTTTAAAACAACTAACTTTTAAATTTATCAGACGATTTAATAAAATTGCATCCTTTCCTATGGCAATATAAAAATTTCCCATATTACAGATAACTATTTTTCCATGATTTTTCTTTTGTAATAATTCCATCATTTGACTAAATCCCATTATAAACACCACTTTCTATATTTTTTTATGACATTTTTTGCGCTTTTCAAAGCACAAAAAACGCCACTTTAGTGGCGCCACTTTAGTAGAAATTTTTCCTAATTAATCAAAATCCGTTTTTCAAACGTATTTTGTTAAATTTGAAAAAATTTCCTTCTTAACGTCTAAAGTCGTTAAGACTTTATGATTAAATATTTACTTTTAAGATAACTTTTTTTGAGTGTTCTTATTCACGGCTTTAGCTTTCAGCATTACAATATAAAGCGGGCCTGAAACCAATGCCGTCACCGCTGTCAGAAGGAGAACTGTTGTAACGACCGCAAGCTGGACCACCAGAACCATTGCTGTCGTAAACACCGCCCACGAAAAACTCTGCTACCAGTGTTGCGAGCCTCTGTTGTCCATTCAAATAGATTTCCTGCAAGGTCATATATATTATTAGTCTCTGTTTGTGGCATAGAACCTGTATTTATTAAACTAGTTGTACCTG
>CALYAB010000034.1 GCA_944393395.1 uncultured Clostridia bacterium | reverse complement strand
TAAAATCATTTAAGAGTTTCTAATATAATTCTCCAATCACATTCACAATTAATTCAAATATTATAATTACAATGATTTTGGATATGTAATCTATAAAAACTATTAACTAGTAACACATTAGATGTGAATTGCAATTAAAGGGGTTTTTCAAAAATAAAAATTCCCGATTTTTCTTGATGAAAATCTGATTTTGTAATATAATAAAAATGTAGGGAAAAATAAGAAAGGAGAAATGTATAATAATATATTATACATTAAATAGAAAATATGAGAGAATTAGGAATAATAAATGTAAATGGCGAAGAAAAAATATTAACAGTAGAAAAAGAAGGAGATATATACAAGTATTCTTTGGGTAATGATGTTATTGGTGCATATGACCCAAATTTAATGAGTGATAGTTTAATTGCTTTTAGAGAAAATACTTTAGAAAATGAACTTTCTGACCAAATAAGAGATGATGTAACACAAGTAATTGAAAAAACAGGAAAAGATAAGATTATGCAAACAGATGAAAGAGAACAGGAAGAAGAAAATGTTTATGATAGGCAAATGGGATATCAAAAAACAATCGGAGTTGAAGAGAAAGAAAAAAATAAAAATGATAAAGATCTAACTAAAAGCAAAAAAAATATGAGCCAACAAAAAAGCGGTAAAGAAAAAGAAAAAATAGAAAATACTACAGCAGATATAAATATAAAGCAAGAAGTAGAAATGGATCAAATGGTTACAGATTTTGATTCATTAGGGGAAAAATTAGAAAAAGCAGGTGTAGTTAAAGGTGGAGATGAAAAACATGGTAAACTAGGAATTGTAGAGTCTGATGAATTAGATAATTTAAGAGATGAAAATGGAAATAAACTTCAAGGACACTCATCAAGATATGAAGCTGTAGTAATTACTAATAAAACTGGAAAAGATGGAAAACCAATTGTAAGAGCGCTAGACTTGGAAAATGATACACAAGAAGGTAATGACCCAGCAGAAAAAAATTATCAAGTTAAGCAAAATGATGATGTTGAAAAAGGAGATGTTTTAACAAGATTAAAAATTCAAGGTGAAGAGACAATAGGAATAGAAAAAGGACAATATGGAGAAGTTGAAGTATATCACTCAAGTAATAAGACAATAGGAGGTAAGGGAGTAGAAGGAAATAAAAGTTTAGATAGACAATTAGAAACATCAAATGCTAAAAATCCATTAGAAGGAACTAATCAAGCTACACAAAAATTAGCACAAGAATATCAAGATGGATATAGATCTGTAGAAGAGTCATATCAAGAAGCAGATAAGCATGAAAACTCAAAGGATGAACCATGTGATGAATTAGAAGCAGAAGATATAGATGGTGATCCAAATACATCATCACATAATCATATAGATGAAATAGTTACAGAATTAATGAAAAATGGAGAAATAAGTGATAAATTTACAGAAAGAGAAGTAAGGGAAAGAGTAGAAAAAGAATGGACTCAAAAGGGTGACGAACAATCGTTAGAAGATTTTAAGGAAGATGTAGAAACAGAGATAGAAGCAGATGCTGAGAATATGCGAGGAGAAAGAGGAAGATAGAAATTTCTTAAAAATTTATTAAATTTTAATAAAAAAGTTGCAATATTTTGCCAATAATAGTATAATATAAAAGGTAGCATAATAATATATAGAAATATTATTTATAAAGAGAGGTAGAAAAATGGATTATTTATATATACTAAGAGAAGCTTTAGTATGGACAGTAACTATATTTTGGTTATATCAAGTGGTTGTTAGTTTATGTTCTTTAGTAAAATTAAAAGATAAGCCTTTAAAAACAAACAAAGAACACAGATTTATGGCAATTATACCGGCACATAATGAAGAAGCCGTAGTGGAAAACCTAATTGAAAGTTTAAAAAATCAAACATATAACAAGGATTTATATGACATATATGTAATAGCTGATAACTGTACAGATAATACAGCAAAGATAGCTAGAAACGCAGGAGCTATTGTATATGAAAGATTTGATGAAACTAAAAAAACAAAAGGATATGCTTTAAATTGGTTTTTACAACAAAAAATAAAAGAAGATGCTCCATATGATGCATTCTTTGTATTTGATGCTGATAATATAGTTGATAAAAACTTCATAACAAATATGAATAAAAAACTATGTCAAGGAGAAGATGTAGTACAAGGATATAGAGATATTAAAAATCCATCTGATAACTGGATAACAGCAGGATATGCAATTTTCTACTGGCAAATGCATAGATTTTATCATTTAGCTAGATATAACTTAGGATTATCACCATTATTAAATGGTACAGGTTTTATGGTAAAATTTGATGTAATAAAACCACAAGGATGGGATACAGAAACATTAACAGAAGATATAGAATTTTCATTAAAAAGAATAATCAAAGGTAAAAAGTTAGGTTGGGCAACAGATGCAATTGTATATGACGAACAACCAACAGGATTTAAACAAAGTTGGTCACAAAGAAGTAGATGGACAGTTGGACATATACAATGTATAAAGAAATATACAAAAGACTTAGCGATTGCAGCAAAAGAAAATAAAAAGATGATTAATTTTGATGGTTTATTATATATTGTTGGAAGTATACCAATGTTTATCATAACAATGTTATTATTGTTTACAAACTTTGTAATGTATAATTCACAATCAATAACAACAGCAGAATTAATAAAAAATCTTATATTCTATTTAGTGCCAACATTTGTATTACCTATATTTGTAGGAATGTTTGCAATGTGGTTAGATGGAAGAAAGATAAAACCAATGGCAAAAGGATTGCTTTGTTATCCACTATTTTTGCTAACATGGATATTTATTAACTTTAAATGTTTATTTATAAGAAATACATCATGGGAGAAAATAAACCATGTAAGAAGTATAAAGATATCAGATGTTACTAGTAGTGAAACTCAAACAGAAAAAGAATTAGTTTAACAATAAATATGGATTTAAAAATAAGTGGACGTTTAAAATGTTATTAACAATGACAATTAAATTCCACTTATTATATTGTTTATAGGAGAAAAAGATGGAAAAATTAAAGAATATTAATAAAAAATACATACATATAGGAATAATAGTATTAGGAATTATATTTATATTTTTATCAGCATTTCATGAAAATATATGGTTTGATGAGAGTTATTCTGTAGCAATAGCTAAACATAACTTTGGAGATATATGGAATATAACTGGAAAAGATGTTCATCCACCACTATATTATTGGATGTTACATATAGTATGGATGATTTTTGGGAATAATGTAATAGTATTTAGATTATTTTCAGTCTTGGCAATTGCTATATTAGGAATATTAGGATATACACATATAAGAGAAGACTTTGGAGAAAATGTTGGATTTTTATTTTCATTTTTAACATACTTCTTACCAGTAATGTGTACATATAGCCAAGAAATTAGAATGTATTCATGGTCATGTCTAATTGTAACTTTATTAGCAATATATGGTTATAGATTATATAAAAATATAAAAGATAAAAAAGAGTTGAAAGTGCAAAATAAAAATTTAATTATATTTGGAATATTTAGTATAGCAGCATGTTATATACATTATTATGCACTAGCATCAGCTGGATTGATAAATTTCTTTTTATTAATTTATTTAATAAAAAATAGAAAAGATAACACAAAAATATTAAGAAACTTTATAATTTTGGCAATAATACAAATAATATTATATATTCCTTGGTTATTATATTTAAAAGGACAGGTTGCACATGTAGAAGGTGGATTTTGGATATCACTAGGATTAAGTACATTAATAGAAGTTCCAAGTTTCCAATTTAGAAGACAGTTGGATTCGAATTTTTCTTTTAATGCAAATACAATTATTTCATTAATAGCAGCTTTAGCTATGTATATATATGTTGGTTATAGAATATATAAAGCTAAAAAAGAAAAAGATGAAATGAAGCCAGGAATATTATCAATAGTTTTATACATATTAGTAATTATAGCTGTTTTAATAATATCTTTACTTATGAAACAATCAATTTTATTTGCAAGATATCTATTAGTAATAACTGGAATATATATATTTGCATTAGCATTTTTTATGGCAAAAGAAAAAAGAAAATGGATAACAGTATTAATATGTACAATAATAATAATTTTAGGATGTATTAGCAATATTACTAATATAATGATAAATTATGATGATAGCAATATGAAACAAATAGAATATTTAAGAGAAAATATAAAACCAGATGATATTATCATATATTCAAACATAGGAAATGGTGGAGTAATTGCAGCATTCTTCCCAGATAATAAGCAATATTTTTATAATGGAGATTACTGGGATGTAGAAGAAGCATATAAGGCATATGGACCAGGAATGGAAACAATATATAATTATGAAGATATATTAAAAGATTATCATGGAAGAATTTGGTTGATAGATTCAGAAAATTCTGGTTTATATAATGAAATTCCAAAAGAAGGAATAAAAGATATAATTGAACAAAAAGAATTTAAAACAAAATATCAAAATTATGTTTATACAATAATATTGCTAGAGAAAGAATAAAAAAGGATTTAAGAAATGAGAAAAAGTGTAGATATAAAATCGTTGATTATTAATATAATAACTTTTGTAATTTTGATGATTGCTCTATTTTTAGCATATAAATTTTATCAAAAAAATAACCTTAATGGATTTATACTAAGTGAAGCAAATTTAAAAAAATCACATTTTCAAAGAGATGATGAAACAAAATATTCAGATATAAGTAGTTATAAAATAACATCAAATGAATTTAATGATGCAATGTTTTCTAAAGAAATTGAAGTAGAAAAAAACACACCATATAAAGTAACATGTATGGTTAAAACAAAAGGAATAATTGCAGAAGAAGCTTCATCAGGGATAGGAGCACAGATATCAATAACAGATACAACCGAAAGATCTGTTGCAGTAAGTGGTGATAATGATTGGCAAAAGCTAGAACTAATCTTCAATTCTAAAAATAGAACTACAGTTGATATAGGTTTTAGACTAGGGGGAGTAAATGGACTAGCTAAAGGCGAAGCGTGGTTTTCAGATTTTAAAATAGAACAAGGTCAATCTGATGATGATAATGAATGGAATATGGCTTGTTTTATTTTTGAAAATACAAATGTAAATATAAATAATAATCAAATAAATATTCAAACAACAAGTACAGATATAACAGATATAAAAGATACAATAAATAGATTTGAAAAAGCATGTAATGAATTATCAGAAGGAAAGATGACAGCAAAATGTGATATATATCAAATTCAGGACCCTATAACTTTTTTGTCATATGATGAAGAATTTGGATATTTTGTTTCACCAGAAGATATAGAAAACCAAATAAAAAATATAATAAATCAAAATAATTATGATCATATTTTTGCTGTAGTAAGGTTAGGAAATGAAGAACATGAAAATGATATAGAAATAAAAGATTGGATTGGTTTAGGTTCAATGGACTATTATGGAATAGGGTTTTCAAATATCAGATTACCAAATAGTTCAAGAAGTTATATATATAAATATAGTACAACAGTAAATCAATTTCCAGAAGAAGTTTTCTTACATGAATTTTTACATTCTTTAGAAAGAACTGCTGGAGAATATGGATATCAAATACCAGCATTGCATGACTATGAGAACTATGGATATGAAAATGAATATTTAATAGGTCAGAAGAAATGGTATAAGGACTATATGAATAAAGCAATATATAGCTCAGGAGAATATATAGGGCTACCAGGTGAAGTATATGCTTTAAAACCTGCAAAACAATCTAACTTTACTTATGCATTTACTTTAGATGAATATAATGAACCACAAAATATAATTGAAGAAATAAAAGGAATATTTATTAATTTATGGAGAAATGTAAAAATAATAATAGAATAATAAGGAGAGAAAAAATTGAAAGTATCAGAATTTAATTATAATTTACCAGAAGAATTAATAGCACAAACTCCAATCGAAAAAAGAGATGAATCTAGATTAATGGTTTTAGATA
The DNA here is from genome assembly GCA_944393395.1 of uncultured Clostridia bacterium. Taxonomy (GTDB): domain Bacteria; phylum Bacillota; class Clostridia; order TANB77; family CAG-508; genus CAG-269. The sequence goes on along the minus strand of CALYAB010000034.1, from coordinate 10,348 downwards.
GAAAAGGACAAACTATAGAACATAAAAAATTTAAAGACATTATAAACTATCTAGAGCCAGGAGATTGTTTAGTAAGAAATAATACAAAAGTTATTCCTGCTAGAATTTATGGAAAAAAAGAAACTGGAGCAAATGTGGAATTTTTATTATTAAATAATATAGAAGGAGATATATGGGAAAGTATTGTAAGACCAGGAAATAAACTTCATGTAGGTACAAAAGTTATATTTGGTAATGGTAAATTAAAAGCAGAAATTTTAGAAATAATGCCAGGTGGAACAAGAAAAGTAAAATTTTCATATGATGGCATATTTAATGAAATATTAGATGAAATAGGGTTAATGCCATTACCACCATATATACATGAAGAATTAAAAGATAAAGACAGATATCAAACTGTATATGCAAAATATGATGGTTCAGCAGCAGCTCCAACAGCAGGACTACATTTTACACCTGAATTATTAAAAGAACTAGAAGAAAAAGGAGTAAAAATAGCAAATGTAACACTACATGTGGGAATAGGTACATTTAGACCTGTTAAAGAAGAAAATGTTGAAAATCATGAAATGCATACAGAACATTTTTACATAAAAAAAGAAGACGTAGAAAAAATAAATGAAACTAAAAAATGTGGAAAACGAGTAATAGCAGTAGGTACAACCTCTTGCAGAGTGTTAGAGACAATTGCAGATGAAAATGGGATAGTAAAAGAAGCAGAAGGAGACACCAATATATTTATATATCCAGGCTATAAATTTAAATGTCTAGATGGATTAATTACTAATTTTCATTTACCACAGTCTACATTATTAATGTTAGTTTCAGCATTGGCTGGAAAGGAATATATTATGAAAGCATATAATGAAGCGGTAAAGGAAAAATATAGATTTTTTAGTTTTGGAGATGCTATGATAATAATGTAGGTCTAAAGTAATTAATAAAAGGAGAATTTTTTATGAAACCAGCAGTAACATACGAATTATTACATGAATGTAAACAAACAGGAGCAAGAAGAGGCGTAATACATACACCACATGGAGATATTCAAACTCCAGTATTTATGCCAGTAGGAACACAAGCAACTGTAAAATCAATGACACCAGAAGAATTAAAAGACATGGTAGGAGCACAAATAATATTATCAAATACATATCATTTATATTTAAGACCAGGACAAGATATAGTAAAAGAAGCAGGTGGACTTCACAAATTTATGAAATGGGATAGACCTATTCTTACTGATAGTGGAGGATTTCAAGTATTTAGCTTAGGAGATTTAAGAACAATATCAGAAGAAGGAGTGGAATTCAAATCTCATTTAGATGGAAGTAAACATTTCTTTTCACCAGAAAGTGTAATGAAAATAGAAGAAGATTTAGGTGCTGATATAATTATGGCATTTGATGAATGTGTTGAATATCCAGCTACTTACGAATATACTAAGCAATCTATGGAAAGAACAACTAGATGGGCTAAAAGATGTAAAGAAGCACACAAGACTGAAAATCAAGCACTTTTTGGAATTATACAAGGTGGTTTTTATGAAGATTTAAGAAGGCAAAGTGCGAAAGACTTAGTTAAACTAGATTTACCAGGCTATGCAATTGGAGGAATTAGTGTAGGGGAACCAAAAGAGGAATTTTTAAAAATGCTTCAATTTACAACACCATTAATGCCAAAAGACAAGCCAAGATATTTAATGGGGGTAGGTACACCAGATTATTTAATAGAGGCGACAATAGCAGGAATAGATATGTGTGATTGTGTTTTGCCTACAAGAATAGCCAGAAATGGCACAGCAATGACATGGAATGGAAAAGTAGTTGTAAGAAATGCTACTTATGAAAGAGATTGGAATCCATTAGACTCAGAATGTGATTGTTATACATGTAAAAATTATTCTAGAGCATATATAAGACATTTAATAAAAGCAAATGAGATATTAGGAGTAAGATTATTAACTATACATAACCTAAGGTTCTTGACTAATTTGATGGAAAGGGTTAAAATAGAAATAGAGAGGGATAATTTAGCCAACTTTAAGAAAGACTTTTATAAGAAATATGGTTATACTAAATAGTAGGAGGGATTGTATGAATTTATTGGATGAAGATTTTTCAGAAAAAAAAGGAAAAGATACTAAAAGAACTATGAGAGTAATATTAATATGTATAGTTCTATTAGTAATATGTATTATAGGAATTTTTATATACATGATGTATTTAGAAAGTCAAAATTTAAAAGTCGTACTAAATGGTCAACAAAATTCAGATGTAAAAAATTTATTAGTAATAGAGGCAGATGGAACAGTTTATGTACCAGTAAGAGCCATATCTTCTTATTTAGGATATAGTTGTTATAATGGTGAATACAGTGATAAATCAGAAGATACAAGTAAATGTTATGTACAATGTGAAGGAGAGGCAGCTAATCTTACATTAAATTCTAATAAAATATATAAATTGAATTTACAAGAACAAGACAATAATTATACTTATGTATATATGGATAAACCAGTAAAAGCGATAAATGGTGAATTATATATAACTGCAGATGGAATGCAAAAAGCATTTAATACAGCATTTCAATATGATACAGAAAGAAATGTAATTACAATGTATACATCAGCATATTTATTAGAACAATATGCAACTACAATATTAGACTATGGATATACAGAATTAAGTGAAAATTTTGAAAATAACAAAGCAGTTGTACAAAATATGCTAGTAGTAACAGATGACAAATATTTTGGTGTTATAAATGCAACTGACGGAACTGAAGTTTTAGAATGTAAATATGATGATATAATTTATCAAGAAGCTACAGGAGATTTTATTGTATGTAGTGATGATAAATATGGAATAATTGGGACAAATAAAAAGACTAAAGTTAATTTAACTTATGATAGTATAAGTTTGATGGATTATGATGCAGGATTATATCTTGTAGAACGAGATAAAAAATATGGAGTTATAGATTTTAATGGAAATAGTAAAATCTATGTTGAAAATGACGAAATAGGTGTAGATATTTCAAAATTCCAAGAAAATGATTTAAAAACAGGATATCTTTTAATTGATAATTTAATACCTGTAATGAAAAATGATAAATGGGGCTTGTTTGATAAAAATGGAAATCAAGTTGTGGATTTTGAATATGATAGTTTTGGTTATATAGCTAATAATAATAAAGAAGCAACAAATTTATTAGTAATACCTGATTATAATGTAATTGTGGCATGTGTAGATGAAAAATATACATTATTAAATGCATCAGGAGAACAACCTTTTAAAGCATTAGTTGATGATATATATATGACTATAAATGGTGGAGAAAAATCATATGTTATGATTGCAAATGATAAAACATATGATGTAGAAGAATATTTAGATAGATTAGGTGTGAAAAATTCTAAAGACAATACTAATAGTACAAATACTTCAACAAATACAAGTAATAATGTGTCAACAGAAGAGAATAATGATCAAACTAATAACGAAGAAAATGGAAATGATGAACAGCAAGATTCTGAACAACAAAATGACGGGCAACAAAATGATGAGCAACAGAGTGATGAACAACAAGAAAATCAAGAAGAAACAACAGAATAGTAAATTTTCGTAACTATGCATAAACTCAAGTAAAAGATAATTTTACAAAGTAGTATAAAATAGAATATTTACTTGAAAAAGTAGATATTCTATTTTTTCGACCAGTCATACTAATAGAAAAAAATAAAAAAATAGTATATAAATATATAAGGTTACAGTTTAATATATATACCGAAACAGTAACATTATATTAAATACTAGAAAGAGGTATAGAGTGAATAATATAAAAATATTAGCAAGTGGAATATATTTGCCAAAAAAACAAGTAAATAATGATGAATTAGAAAAAGTTTTAAATTTAGAAAAAGGATATATAGAAAAAAGAACAGGAATAAAAAACAGATACTATGCAATAGAAGAAAAGATAGAAGATATGGCATTAGAATCGGCCAAAGAAGTTTTGAGAAATGCAGAAGAAAAAGAAAATATAGATCTTATAATAACAGCTACTACAAGCACAGATATTTTAATGCCTGGAATATCAAATTATGTTCAAAAAAATTTAAAACTTAATTCATGTATATGTTTAGATGTATTATCAGGATGTAGTGGTTATATAAATGCTTTTGACATTGCTAAATTATATATAGATTCAGGAAATGTAAAAAAAGCATTAGTTATAGGAGTAGATAAACTTTCTCAAGTAATAGATAAAAAAGATATAGGAACATCAGTGGTTTTATCAGATGGTTCAGGAGCAACTTTAATACAAAAAGATAATGATGTCAACTATCAAAAGAGATATATAACTAATATAAAAGCAGATGGAGAAAATAATGAGATACTAACATATAAATATGGAGAAAAAATATTTATGAATGGAAAAGAAGTATACAAATATGCTGTTACAAAGACTGTTGAAAATATAAAAGAATTGTTAGAAAAATCAAAATTAACATTAGAAGATATAAAATATATAATACCACATCAATCTAATTTAAAAATTATAAAAGCAATATCTTCAAGATTACATATAAATATGGAGAAAATGTATACAAACATAGGAATAAGAGGAAATACATTTTGTGCAAGTATTCCAATAGCTATATATGATATGCAACAAAATAATATGTTAAAATCAGGAGATAAGATAATTTTGCTAGGATATGGTGGAGGACTAAATACAGGTAGCATATTGATGGAAATATAATTTTGCATTCGTTATTTATGAAAAATAAATATAAAATAACATATAAAAATATGAAAAAGAAAGGAAGAAGAAAACATGAAAAGAGCATTTTTGTTTCCTGGACAGGGAGCCCAAATAGTTGGAATGGGAAAAGATATCTATGAAAGATATGATGAGGCAAAAAAAATATATGATGAGGCCTCAAAAATATCTGGTATGGATGTAAAAAAACTATGTTTTGAAGGGCCAGAAGAAGAATTGAATCAAACAGAAAATACTCAAATAGCAATATTAACAACAAGTTTAGCTATATTAGAAGTATTAAAAGCAAAAGGAATAAAAGCAGATATAGCAACAGGATTAAGCTTAGGTGAATATGGAGCATTAATATATGCAGGAATTATAAGTTTTGAAGATGGAATAAAACTTATCCAAAAAAGAGGGTATTATATGGGAAATATGATACCAAATGAAAAATTTTCTATGGCAGCAGTAATAGGATTAGATTCAAAAAAAATAGAAGAAGTTTGCAAACAAATTGCACAAGAAGATAAATTTATAGTAGTAGCAAATTATAACTGCAGTGTTCAGACAGTAATATCTGGAGAAGAAAATGCAATAGATGAAGCAATAGGAACGTTAAAAGAAGCTGGAGCAAAAAGAGTAATAAAATTAAATACTAGTGGACCTTTCCATACTATAAAATTAGAAAAGGCAAAACAAGCTTATGAAAGAGAATTAGAAAACATAAAATTTAATATGAATAATAGTGTAAAAGTAATAAAAAATATAGATGGAACATATTACAATGAAAATGACAATATAAAAGAAATATTAGCAAATCATATTATAAGTCCAGTAAGATTTGACAAAGCAATAAAACTAATGGAAAAAGAAAAAGTAGAAGAATATATAGAAATTGGACCTGGAAGGACTTTAACAGGATTTATAAAAAAAGAAAATAGAGAAGCAAACACATTTAATATAAATAGTTTGGAAAGCTTAGAAAAATTTTTGGAACATTAAAGACACACCAAAACGTTCCAAAGCGTGAAATTATAAGTAAATATAAATAGAAAGGGAAGAAGAAAATGGAAGAAAATAAAACAGTATTTGTAACTGGTGCTTCAAGAGGAATAGGTAAAGAAGTAGCATTAAAATTTGCGGAAAATGGATATAATGTTGTTATTAACTATGTTTCAAGTAAAACAAATGTAGAGGAACTTAAATCAGAATTTGAAAGTAAAGGTGTAAAAGCACTAGTAATGCAAGCAGATGTAACAGACAAAGAAGCAATAGATAATCTAGTAAAAAAAGCAATAGAGGAATTTGGAAGTATAGAAGTTTTAGTAAATAATGCTGGAATAACAAGAGATAATTTATTAATGAGAATGAGTGAAGAAGAATTTGATAAAGTTATAGAGATAAATTTAAAAGGAACATATATAGTAACAAAAGCTGTTACAAAATACATGATGAAGAAAAGAAAAGGAAGCATTATAAATTTATCATCAGTTGTAGGTGTTGCAGGAAATGCAGGACAATGTAATTATTCAGCTTCAAAAGCAGGAATAATAGGATTTACAAAAAGTATAGCAAAGGAACTTGCTTCAAGAAATATAAGATCAAATGCTGTAGCACCAGGATTTATAGAAACAGATATGACAGCAGTTTTATCAGATGAAATAAAGGAAAATATACATAATCAAATTCCATTGAAAAGAATGGGAACAGCAAAAGAAGTTGCGAATTTGATATACTTTTTAGGTTCAGATGAAAGTTCATATATAACAGGGCAAGTTATTAATGTAGATGGTGGAATGGTAATGTAGAACAAAGTAAAAGCCTTTGTTTTCACAAAGGCTAATACTCATGACTTAACAATTTGAACACTAAAACAAGTATTAGAATTGTTAAAGTAGGCATCAGATACTTTATAGTTCTCATAACCTAAATCATGAAGTACACTGGAAATCTTCGTTTCCAATGAAGTAGTATTCTGCGATAACCAAAAAGACCTAAAATAAAGCTTGAAACTTGTTGGTAACAAGTCATGATTTTTAAAGGTCTCAGCGACTATCTGAAAAATAATCGATTCTTTTTCAGCGTCACGTTCATCATAAGAATACCGGTTACGAAGTTCAATTGCCCGTTCATAAAACTCTAAGTTATTCATACTAATACCTCCTTGGGCTATATAATATGTTAAGTATATAATATTTGAATAATTTAAGCAAGATAAAAAATAAAGAAATTTAATAAAATTAAAATGAAAGGAAGAGGAAAATGGAAAGAAGAGTAGTAATTACAGGATTAGGAGCATTAACTCCAATAGGAAATAGTACAGAAGATTTTTGGGATGGAATTAAAGCAGGTAAATGTGGAATTGATCAAATCACAAAATTTGATATAACTAATTTTAAAGTAAAACTAGCAGGCGAATTAAAAGGATATAATCCAGAAGATTATTTTGAAAGAAGACAAGCAAAAAGATTAGACAAATTTTCACAATATGCGATGGTAGCATCTAGAGAAGCATGGAAAGACAGTGGACTAGATAAAGAAACAGAAAATATGGAAAGAGTTGGAGTTATAATTGGTTCAGGTATTGGTGGTATAGAAACTATAGAAGAAGAAAATGAAAAATGTATACGTAAAGGACCAGATAGAGTTTCACCAATGTATATACCAATGGGAATTTTAAATATGGCAACAGGAAATGTAGCAATCGATATTGGAGCAAAAGGTGAGTCTATGGCAATGGTTACAGCTTGTGCTTCAGGAACTCATTGTATTGGAGAAAGCTTTAGAATGATAAAACATGGATATCAAGATGTTGTTTTAGCAGGAGGAACAGAAGCTGGAATAACACCACTTGGTATAGCTGGATTTACAAATATTAAAGCATTAACAAAAACTGAAGATAAAACAAGAGCAAGTATCCCATTTGATAAAGAGAGAAGTGGATTTGTTATGGGAGAAGGAGCTGGAGTTGTAGTATTGGAAGAACTAGAACATGCTAAAAAAAGAGGAGCAAAAATTTATGCTGAGATAGTTGGATATGGTGCTACTTCAGATGCTTATCATATAACATCACCTGCACCAGGAGGAGAAGGTGGTGCAAGAGCAATGAAAATTGCAATGGAAGAAGGCAAGGTTAATCCAGAAGAAATTACATATATAAATGCTCATGGTACATCTACTCATTTAAATGATTCTTGCGAAACTCAAGCTATAAAAACAGCTTTGGGAGAAGAAAATGCTAAAAAAGTTATGGTTAGCTCAACAAAAGGACATACTGGACATTTATTAGGTGCTGCTGGAGGAGTAGAAGCAATTGTGTGTGCTAAAGCAATTGAAGAAGGTTTTGTACCAGCTACAATAAATTATAAAGTTCCAGATGAAGAATGTGATTTAGATGTTGTTCCAAATGAAGGAAGAAAAGTAGATATTAAATATGCTATTTCTAATTCACTAGGTTTTGGAGGACATAATAGTAGTATTTTGTTGAAAAAATATGAAGGTTAGTTTGTTATTGGATAAGGGTTTGTGAGTAATATAAAAATGGAGGTAGAAATATGGAGTATAAAGATATTAAAAAATTAATGGATGATATGGGAAATTCAAAATTAGAGGAATTAGAAATAGAATTTCCAGATGGAATCAAAATAAGCATGAAAAAAGGTAAAAAGAGAGAAGTTCTTCTTGAACCAAAAGTAATAGAGGCAAGTGCACCAATGAGTGTTCCTGTAGTTAAGAAGAAAGAAGAAAAAGGAATTGTTGCAGTAGATGAAGCAAAAGAAGAAAATTATAAAATAATAAAATCACCAATGGTAGGAACTTTTTATGCTAGTTCAGCACCAGATAAAGATCCTTTTGTAAAAGTTGGAGATAGAATATCAAAAGGTCAAGTTGTTTGCATAGTAGAAGCAATGAAGTTAATGAATGAAATCGAGTCAGAATTTGATGGTGAAATAGTAGAAGTTTGTGTAAAAAATGAAGATGTAGTAGAATATGGCACACCGTTATTTAAAATAAAATAATAAAGATTTACTAAAAATGTTGTTATCATATCTGAAATAAATTTTTCGGTTCAATACGATATTTAAAAATTTGTAATATCATATATTGAGCCTCTTTCACTCAGACTTAGTTTTTATTATGATAATGTTATTATAAGATAAATAGAATGGGGGAAAAGTAAATGTTAAATAAAGAACAGATTAAGGAAATAATACCACAAAGAGAGCCATTTTTAATGATAGATGAAGTAGAAGAATACATACCAGGAGAAAGTGCAGTAGCTTATAAAAATGTTAGTGAAGATGAATATTATTTTAAAGGTCATTTTCCAGGAAATCCAATTATGCCAGGAGTGTTGATTGTTGAATCGTTAGCACAAACTGGAGCAGTTGCTATTCTTTCTATGGAAGAAAACAAAGGGAAAAATGCACTTTTTGGTGGAATTGATAAACTTAGATTTAAAAAACAAGTAGTTCCTGGAGATAGATTAAAATTACAAGTAAAAATAATTAAAAGAAAAGGTCCTATTGGAATAGGTGAAGCATTAGCAACTGTTGATGGTAAAGTAGCAGTAAAGGGAGAGTTAACTTTTGCGATTGTGTAATTTGCGTATTTTTTAAAATAAATGATTATTGAGAACTTACTATAATACAAACGTTGTTTTTATTGAATAGGAAAAAATTAATTTTTTTTATTCAATAAAAGACCTCATTTATAATAATTGTTATAGTCTAGCGATGACGAGTTTATTATAAATGGGGTTTTTATATATTGAATCTAAAAGATAATGTGAAAAAAATTTATTTATAAGCATAAACAAAAATTTCTTAGAGTAAAATACTCTAAGAATGACTATTTATCGTAGAAGTATTAATATATCAAGCTTTTTATTGATTTTATATTTGTAAAAATTATATGATTTTTCACAGAAAATTTTTATCGATTTTTTCATTTTGTCTTGACTTCTAAATGTTTTATTGTTAAACTTTATATGAAAAAATTTCTTAGAGTATTTTACTTTAAGAAAATGTAAAGAAATAAACCACTACAGTATATTGACTTAATTCTATAAAAAAGGTAAAATGTACACAGTAAAAAATGAAACAAATTGTATTAAGAAGTTACTTTAAAAAATATATTTTATCAGTATAAAAAAGTGATGAAATGCAAATAATATTTACACCAAATAAGAGATAAGAAAAATTAAATAAATAATATAAAATTAAAGATGTAATTAAATTTAATAATAAAATATAAAAACAAAAGAAAGGGAGATGTTTTGTGAAAAAGAAACAAATGAATAAAGGTATAACATTAATCGCATTAGTTATAACAATAGTACTAAATTGCTCGTTCCTCGCAATGGTATAAATGAATAATAATAGAAATAAAATTGAAAGTACTAAATTGCTCGTTCCTCGCAATGGTATAAATGAATAATAATAGAAATAAAATTGAAAATATAGTAAACCTCATGTATAATATAATTATGTAACTTAAATGTTGCAAATATATTAAACAGGAGGTTTTTTGATATGACAAATGAACAAATAATAAGCAAAATGAAAGAAGACATGAA
>CALYAB010000033.1 GCA_944393395.1 uncultured Clostridia bacterium | reverse complement strand
TTCAGAATTTCAATGTGTATGCCCTGCAAGTTATATAAGTCTGGAACAGTAACTATATAGAGAGTTACATTAGAAAGGAATATAAAAATGAGAATATTAGGAATTGACCCAGGATTTGCCATAACAGGATATAGTATTGTTGATTACATAGGAAATAAATTTCACTTAGAAACATCAGGTGCAGTTTTAACAGAAGCAAAAACTTCATTTCCATTACGATTAGAAAAAATAAATAAAGAATTAGATGATATAATAAAAACATATAATCCAGATGCAATGGCAATAGAAGAACTATTTTTTAACAATAATGCAAAAACTGCAATTAATGTAGCACAAGCTAGAGGTGTTATATTAATTACAGCTAGACAAAATAACTTAAATATATATGAATATACACCACTTCAAGTAAAACAAGCTGTTACTGGATATGGAAGAGCAGATAAAATTCAAGTACAAAGAATGGTAAAAATGATTTTAAATGAAGAAAAATTACCAAAATTAGATGATATTACAGATAGTATGGCAATGGCTATATGTCATGCACATTCTTCTAAATTCGCACAAAAATTATAGTAATCATTGTTGATGGAGGGATTATATTGAAAATTGAAGGATTGGAAAAGGACTTAAACAAAGGGATACTAAGTAATATATATTTATTATATGGAGAAGAATTATTTTTGCTGGAAAATGCACTAAGAAAAATAAAGAATCTATTTGGTGAATGTATAAAAGGAATAAACTATATACCAATAGATGATACAAATATAGGAGAAATAATAGCTGATATAGAAACCCCTGCATTTGGATATGAAAAAAAATTAATAATAGCAAGAAATACAGGAATACTAAATAAAGAAGGAAAAAGAAAAAATGCTGATATGAGTAAAATAAGAGAAAACTTGACAGAGTATTTAGATGAAAATAATAAAGTAATATCAGAAAGTGTAATTTTAGTATTTGTAGAAGAAGATGTAGATAGAAGAAGTAAATTATATAAAACCATAGAGAAAATAGGAAATGTATGTAATTTTGAATATCAAAAGCCAATACAAATAGAAAAAAGAATGAAAGCAATTTGTAATGGATACAAAGTAAAAATATCAGATAGCAATTTAAAATACTTTGTAGAAATATGTGGAACTAATATGCAAGAACTAATAAACGAAATAAGAAAGCTGATTGAATATGCAGGAGAAAATGGAACAATAGAAAAAAAAGACATTAACAATTTATGTATTAAAAAATTAGAAAGTGTAATCTTTGATTTGACAGACAATCTAGGAAGAAAGCAAACAGATAAAGCAATAGAAGTATTAAAAAACTTAATTTATGAAAAAGAACCAATACAAAAAATATTAATAACATTATATAATCATTTTAAAAGAATATATCTTACCAAGATTGCAATAAAAAATAATAAAGATATAATAACAAGTTTAAATTTGAAGCCAAATCAAACTTTTTTAGTAAATAAATATAAAATGCAATCAAAATATTTTGAAGAAAAAGAATTAAAGAATATATTGCAGAGTTTAAGAGATTTAGATTATAACTATAAAATAGGACTTATTGATTTGCAAATTGGCTTAGAATCTATACTTTGTAGATATTGCTAGATATATTCCAGAATCATTGTAATAAATCTATAAAATGAATAATAAATCCCAATTATGCTAAAAATAACTTTAAGATATTTTTAGTAAAAAGGTGATTTGTAATGAAGTTAAAAAACAAGAAAAGGATAATATTTATTTTAACTATATTTTTGCTTGTTTTAGGAATAGTCTTTTATATATTTTTCAGAAATAATGAAGTAGAAGCATTATCTAAATATGGTTCAAGAGGAGACGAAGTAATACAAATACAAACAAAACTAAAAAGATGGGGCTATTATAACGGAAATATAGATGGAATATATGGGAGTCAAACACAGGAAGCTGTTAGATATTTTCAAAGAAAAAATGGATTAACAGTAGATGGGATTGCAGGACCAGCGACATTAAAGGCAATGGGAATATATAGTTCTTCTTCAAGTTCATCATCTTCATCAAGCAATACAAGTAATGTTAATTTATTAGCAAGATTAATATATGGTGAGGCGAGAGGAGAACCATATACAGGTCAAGTAGCAGTAGGTGCGGTTGTAATGAATAGAGTAAAAAATAGCTCATTTCCTAATAGTATTTCAGGAGTAATATATCAATCAGGAGCATTTGATGCAGTGAAAGATGGTCAAATAAATTTAACACCTGATTCAACAGCGAAAAAAGCAGCACAAGATGCCATAAATGGATGGGATCCAAGCTATGGAGCTATATATTATTTTAATCCATCAACAGCAACTAATAAATGGATATGGTCAAGACCGATGACGGTAACAATTGGAAGACATAGATTTTGCAAGTAAGAAAGCTTGCTGTTGTTATTAAATAGGAAAAAATTTTTTCTATTCAATAATAAACATATAGTATTGAAAGGGCAAAAAGTTTGCAAAAGAGAAGAAGGTATCCTAAAATAGGATACCCTCTTTTTATTCCAGATCTATATTATATTGATATATAATGTCATTTGGAATATAGATATCGAAAGTTTTATTAAGTGTACGATCAAGTTTAAAAAATAATAGAAATGCTCGGATTTCGGTTGTCGTAGTTTCAACAATTCTAGGTGATCCTGCATCTTTTGGATGTATTGTTACCTTTCCATCTTCAGAACTTAGAATTTGTATATTTACCTCATTATTTTGGCTTTTTGGTATATATACGTAATTCATTGCAGGTGTTGTTCCAACGAAAAAAAGTCCTCCATTGATGTTAGCTGAAACATTATCATTTAAAGCTACAATTTTCGTGGTTGAAGTACTCTCATATTTTTCTAAGCGAAATCCTATTAATGATAAACCTATTATTGAAGCCATAAATATTCCCCCTGATAATGTCACGGCAGTTACATAAATCCATGAAAATATTTCATTCAAAGTTCTCTTGATAATTTTTTCCGTGGTTTTATCACTTAAGTTACTTTCATCACTTGAATAATTTATATTCCAAAAAAAGATAAAATAAGAAGCATAGATTATCCCAGTAACAGATACGATAATCATAAGAATTCGATTTCCTTCATCAGAATAAATATCTAGAGCATTAATAGCAAGATATAGAAAATAAATACTAAATAAAGAGAAAATAAGAAAAATTATTTTGCAAGGAACTGCATATTCTATTAAAGTTTTAATTAATTTTCTCTTTTTTTGATTTTTGTCTAATTCATTGAAATTCAAATTCAAGATTTCATCCTTCATGGAATCCAAATTCAAGATCTCATTACTGATTTTTTCCACTTTCTTTTCAAGTAGCCATATTAAAAAGACTACTAAAGAAATAAAAACATAAATCCGAAATAATAACATTTTAATTCCTCCTAACTTTTAACAATTTTGTTTTTAGTTACTCTATACTTGTTATTACAAGTGATATACGTAATATTATATAGTAAAAATATACTGGAGTCAAATTTCAAGTATTTTTAACGGTGAATAGATACAATTTTATTATATAAAATTGAAAAAATGTTTGCATAAGTATAAGCAATGTGCTAAAATGTAGAAAAAAAAGAGGAAAAACAATGGTAGATTTAGAAAAAGATGTAAAATATATAAAAGGTGTTGGACCTAATAGAGTAAAATTATTGAATAAATTAGGTGTATTTACACTAAAAGATTTAATTACATATTACCCAAGAACATATGAAGATAGAAGTAAACCAAAAAATATTATTGAATGTATAAATGGTGAAGAAGCTTTAATAGAGGCATATGCCACTGGAAGAGTAAGTGATGTAAGGCTTAGAGGAAAAACAATGCAAAAATTAGTAATAAGAGATGAAACAGGAGTGGCAACAGCAGTATGGTTTAACCAAAGTTACTTAAAAAATAAATTTGAAATAGGTAGAAAGTATACATTTTATGGCAAAATAAATAATAATTTTGGAAGAATAACAATTACGTCTCCAGTTTTTGATGAAGAAGGAAGAAACTTTAATACAGGAAAAATTATTCCAATATATCCGCTAACATTTAATTTATCACAAAATACAATTAGAAAAATAATAGAAAATGCTATTAAAGAAATAGATGGTAAATTAGAAGAAACATTACCAGAATATATTTTAAAGGAATATAAATTAGAAGGAATTAATCAAGCAACTAAAGAGATACACTTTCCAAAAGAATTTAAAGATTTTAATAATGCAAGAAACAGATTAGTTTTTGAGGAACTACTAACGATGCAACTAGCTTTGCTAGAATTGAAGAATAGCTATATGAGTGAAGAAAAAGGAATAAAATTTAGTAAAGATGCACATATGTCAGATATAATAAATAAATTACCTTTTAAACTAACAAATGCACAAAGAAGAGTTTTGGAAGAAATAGATAATGATATGGAATCTGATAAACCTATGAATAGATTATTGCAAGGAGATGTTGGTTCTGGAAAAACAGTAATAGCAATGTGTTCTGCGTATAAAGCTGTAAAATGCGGATATCAAGCTACAATAATGGCTCCAACAGCAATACTTGCAACACAACATCTAGAAAGTTTTAAAAATATATTTGACGAATTAAATATTAAGTGTGAGATTCTAATTTCTGCTATGACAAAAAAGAAAAAAACAGAATTATTAGAAAGGCTATCAAAAGGAGAAATAGATATACTAATAGGGACACATGCATTATTGCAAGAAAATGTAGAGTTCAAAAACTTAGGTTTAGTTGTAACAGATGAACAACATCGTTTTGGGGTAAAACAAAGAACCACAATAGTAGAGAAAGGACAAAATCCAGATGTATTAGTCATGACTGCTACACCAATTCCTAGAACATTAGCATTAATTTTATATGGTGATTTAGATATCTCTATCATAGATGAATTACCACCAAACAGAAAAAAAATAGATACATTTGCAGTTACAAAAGGAATGGAAGAAAGAATAAATAATTTTATAAAACTACAATTAAAAGAAGGAAGGCAAGCATATATTGTTTGTCCGCTAGTAGAAGAAAATGAAGAGTTAGATTTAAAATCTGTAGAAAAATTATATGAAAAATGCAAAACAGAAACCTTTCCTGAGTATAAAGTAGAATACATACATGGAAAAATGAAAGCAAAAGATAAAGACGACATTATGATGAGGTTTAAAAATAAAGAAATTGACATATTAATTTCAACAACAGTTATTGAAGTAGGAGTTGATGTACCAAATGCAAACATTATGGTGATAGAAGATGCACAAAGATTTGGTCTAGCACAGCTACATCAATTAAGAGGAAGAGTTGGAAGAGGGGAATATAAGTCATATTGCATACTGAAATATGAAGGAAAAGGAGAAACTGTAAGAAAAAGAATGAAAGTTATGTGTGATACGAATGATGGCTTTATTATTTCAGAAAAAGACTTAGAACTTAGAGGCTCAGGAGACTTTTTTGGAACAATGCAACATGGACTTCCTGAATTTAAAATTGCAAATTTATTCGAAGATATGAATATATTAAAAGTAGCGCAAGAAACTGCAATAAAAATAATTAATAGGGACCCCAAATTGCAACAGGAAGAAAATATAAAATTGAAAGAATTAGTGAAAGATAAGTTTACAAAGAGAATAGAAATATGATAAAAATTGCTATTGACTTTTTATAGAAAAGATAATAATATATATCTATAAAATAAAAAGGATGTAGATATAAATGTTTCAACTTATAGTAAAATTAATTGGACTATTAATGATTTTATGTGGTGTTATTTTGATATATGATGCTAGAATAATAACAAAAAGATTTTTTGGATTTGGAGATCAAAATGAAGCTTCTAGTGGTTTAAAGATTTTAGGGTTTGTATTATCAATGCTGGGAGCTTTGGCTATATATTTTTTGATATAAAATTGTTAAAAACTATTGACAATAAAAATATATTTGTGCTAATATAATTATGTTAGTCAATATATGCGGATGTGGCGGAATTGGTAGACGCGCTGGTCTTAGGAACCAGTGCCAACGGCGTGGGGGTTCGAGTCCCTTCATCCGCACCAAATAAGGTTTTCTAGTTTTTCAAGAAATTGAAATATTAGAAAACTTTATTTTTTTCTAACAAATTTAATGAAATTTTCTAACACTTTTTATATCAGTTGTTGTTGATTAAGCGGTCACAATAACATTTTTAATTTGATTTAAACTTTCAATATCTTCATAAAGATTATTCAAAGTTTGATTTTCCATTTTATAAATTTCATTTTCGTTATAATTAGTTAAAATATATTGGAATTTAGCCACTAATACTTGTGCAGAAACTTCTTTATTAGTTTCATCCATATGAGTATAAATCATTGTAGTTTGAATATTAGAATGTCCTAGCCATATTTGAATATCTTTAATTGGAACTTTATTTTGTACCAATAAAGTAGCACAAGAGTGTCTTAAATCATGTAAACGGATTCTTTTTAATTGGTTATCTTCTAATAATTTTGAAAATGTATGACTTAAATATCCAGGCTTCATAAGCTCACCATTTGGCATTAAACAAATGTAGTCTTTATATTTGCTACAATAAGTGTTTCCAAATATCTTTTTATATTCTGCATACATTTCTTTATATTCATTTAATAAAACCTCTATAAAATCAAATAATGGTAAAGTTCGATAAGATGATTGTGATTTTGTTTTATTTTTAAACACAAACTGTGTTTTACCATTAATTTTAAATCTTTGAACTGTATGTTTTATTGTAATTGTTTTTCTATTAAAATCAATGCAATCCCATTTTAGTCCTAAAACTTCTTCACGTCTTAATCCATAAACTGCTGCAATAATAACTTCTAGGCGAATAGTAGTATTTTTTACAACTTCAAATAAATGTAATAGTTCTTCATGTTTATAAAAATTACCAATATAATGGTCTGCTTTAATAGGTTTTAAGTTATTAATGAAATTGTACTCAAATAATTCTTGTTCAACTGCTCTAGTAAATATACAAGATAGAATAGACCTATGATGCTTTACAGTATTAGGTTTTAGACCTTCGCTAAAAAGATATTCAATGTAGTTATAGATATCAGCCAAAGTAACATCTTTTAAAAGTAATTCTTCGTTTTCAAAATACGGAATCATTCTGCCGTTAGCATGGTCGTAATATCCTTTATATGTACTTTTAGCAACTTGGTTTTCAATAGATTTTAGCCATTCTTTAATATAGTCACTAAATAGCATGTCAAAATAATGTCCCATTTTTTGAAGTCTTTGTTCTCGTGGATCATCTGATAATTTATTAACTAAATCTGTAATAATTCTTTTAATTAAATGAGTATTTGGATTTTCCTTAATAATCTCAACTAAGGAATTTATCATTTCTTCTTTTGATATGTTATACCAAGCAGATAAACATTTGGTAATTATTAATTCTTCTTCATTCGATAAAGTTTGATTACTTAAACGAAGTTGTTCTGTTTTATTATTTTTATTGATTTTAGGTAATAAAGACAATGTAGTAGGTTTGCTTTGATTTTGTTCTTCTAATAATTGTTCGGCTGTTTTCTTATTGTCTATATATGAATCTTTATTATAAATCATACGAATATCTGAAAGTAACTTTTCAGCTTTCATTTGATTTACTTTTTTGCCATCAGCGATAACTGTAGTTGGTATCCATTTTTGATTTCTCTTATTATTTGGATACATATTTAAGACAATATAATAAACTAGCCCTTTTACTTGTAAGCTACCTGTTACCAATGTTCCTCCTTTCTGTATAACAGTTTACTTACCTATAGCAACTAAATTATACCATAGGTTTGTATAAAATTCCTAGTAGTTTTGCATTAGATAATTAATTATATTTATTTTAGGAATTTTGTAAGCTCTGCCAACTTTAATAGATTTAATGGTTCCGTTTCTTAAAAGCTTATAAGCGAGTGTAGGTCCGATATTTCCTAACATTTCTCGCATTTGGTTAAAATCTACTAAATCTGGATAATCGTTAAACATTGAATTATTCATAAGTATTGCACCCTCTTTCAAAAAATAAGTTTTGTTAGTGCAAGTATAATATGGCAGAGCAATGAAAATCAATTCCGTTTTTTTTCCCTTTTTTCTATACATTTGAAAAAACATTTTAATCTCCAATAGAAATAATATCAAGAGTAAAATGAACGAACGGTGAGTTCGCTCTTGACATTATTTCTATTGGAGATTTTGTGGGAATTAAGCAAATGTAAGGAAAAATGTTAGTAAAATACTATGAAAAATTACGATTTTATGATATAAATTATGTATAATTAATAAAGGAGAGTTATTTGTATGAATAAACCTATTATAGGAGTAGTATCAAAACATTATGCTACTTATAAATCGAATAAAATAGACACATTTATAAGGGATGAAGTAAAACAAGCAATATTTGATAATGGTGGAGTAGCTATTGGAATATTACCTACAGAAACTAATATAAACTATTGTGGAGATAATTGGAAAGATAATTTATCAATAGAAGAAAAAGAAAATTTAATTACTCAATTAAATCTATGTGATGGTATTATTTTACAAGGTGGTGAAGAAACAGATAATTATGAAAGCATAATTGCTAAATATTGTTATGAAAATGATGTCCCAATACTTGGCATTTGTGCAGGACAAAATAATATTGCAAGAGCTTTAGGAGGAACTACTTATAAAATTTCTAATCCAGAAAAACATGATAAATCTTTTGATGAATATGTTCACAGTATTAGTATAGTTAAATCTTCAAAGTTTTATGAGATAGTTAAAACTGATAAAATGCAAGTTAATTCTAGGCATAAGAGAACAATAAAAGAATGCCCTAATTTAGATAAAGTTGCTTTTTGTGAAGATGGTTATCCTGATGTAATTGAATCAAAAAACAAAACATTTTATATTGGTGTTAGATTTCATCCAGAAAGTTTATATAAAATAGATGAGAATCATAATAAGATTTTTAAAGCATTTATAAATGCATGTAAAGGTTAGGAGGCGTTATGGAATTAATAGAAACAATCAATAATAGAAGAAGTATTAGAAAATATAAAAGTACAGATATACCTAATAAAATAATAGAGGATTTAATAGATTTTGCAAGACTTGCACCATCAGCAAAGAATAGACAACCCTGGAAATTTATGGTTGTAAAAGATAAAACTAAAAATGAAATTGCAGATATTATGCTTGAGAAGGAGAAAAAGTCAAAAGTTAGCTTAGAAAGAAAAATATATAATGCAAATAGTAGTGTTAAAGCTACTGCAAATATTATGAAACAAGCTCCAATTTTAATATTAGTATTTAAACCAAAAGAAAATAATTGGATTATCGGTGATTCATTATCAATAGGTGCAGCTATAGAACATATTTGCTTAAGAGCAACTGATTTAGGATTAGGTTCTTTATGGATAAGAGATATTGTATATACTCAAAAAGAAATAGCTAATTTAGTAGGTATAAGTGATATGGAATTGATATCTGCAATTTCAATAGGTTATCCAGATGAAAAACCAAAACAAAAACCTAGAAAGAAATTAAATGAAATATTGGAGTGGTATGAAGATGGAAAATAAAGAGATATTAGAATTTTATAAACAAACAAGCCAATTTACAGATTTAGGATATTATAAAGATTTTGCAAAAAAATTGCCAGATGATATTGAAGAATTATGCTTGTTGCAAAGAATACAAATAATACATCCAGTTGCATATAAGGATAAAGATATAAGAAGTAAATCTAATTGTTTTTGGGGAGATATGACAAAAGTTTCTGTTACCAGATTAGATTATGAAGAAGATTATTTTCCAACTGCTCAAAGTATGATAGCTGAATTATTAAGAAAAAATCCTAATTATGCTATTAATAGAGAGGCAAAAGATAAAATACATATAACTTGTAGAGGGCAAGCAATATTATTAGCAAGTATATTAAAAGCAAAAGGTATTTCTGCTAGAGTAAGAAGCGGATTTGCACCATACATAAAATATGATGGTATTAATTATGACCATTGGATTACAGAATATTATGATGATAAGGAAAAAGTATGGAAATTAGTTGATGCAGATGAACATTGTCCAGACCACGAAATGGGATTTGATTTAAATAATATTCCTTATGACAAATTCTTATTTGGAGCTAATGCCTATTTAGGATTAAGAAACAATAAACTAAAAGCAGATAGTATATTGTATGCTTCTGATCCAGTTACTTTAGGAATGAAAGCAGCTATAAGAGGTTTGTTCTATGATTTCCATTCTTTAATGAATAATGAAATAATATTTTTGCATGTACCTAAATACATTCAAGATAAAAACTTTGAATTATCTGAAAAAGAATATAAAGAATTAGATGAACTAGCAAATCTAATGTTAGTTCCAAATAGTAATTTTGATAAATTAAAAGAAATTTGGAAAACAAATACTAAATTTAGAATTTTGTCGGGAGCGTTAAATTAAAATAATATATTATAAACAAAAATTAATTATTTTATTTACATTTTTTTTCATTTAGTATATACTTATTTTAGAATTCTAAAAAAGGAGTAATTGTTAAATGTTTAAAAGTGAATTAGATTTACAATTGACTTTTTATGAGCAATTAGTAAAGAGTAAAACAGTAAGTACAAATATTCTTCAAGAATTCAACGCTAGATTTGGAAATGTAGATATTGTAGAAGTGAACTTTAATGATTTAAATGTAACATTAACAAGAGAGCAAGCAGAAATATTATCTTTATATTCAAGTGCATTAGTTGTTGGTTTTTTACATAAAAATACGCCAAGAACATATAAATATCTTATTTCTAAAACAGGTTATACAAAAGATTATTTAAATTCAATACTATTAACATTGGAAAAAGAAAAAATAATTTCTAAATTACAAAATAATAAGTATATAATTTGTAAAGACTTTGAATTTCCAAATTTAAAGTTTATAGCGTATGAATTGAAGTTAAGGGACTGGAAAAAGGCAATAATTCAAGCATCAAAAAATACGAATTTTGCTTATAAATCGTTTGTGGTTATGCCTAATGATGAAGCAATAAAAATAAAAGAAAAATATTCAGAGATGTTTTATTTATATAATGTTGGTCTTATTGGAGTTACAAATAATACAAATTATCATTATATCTCTCCAAAGATAACAAAGCATACTTATAGTATTAGTCCTACTTTTATAAGTAGTACAGCAAAGTGCATATTAAAAGAAGAATTCCAAGCAATTTAATACTTGGAATTCTTTTATTATAGAAAATTTTCTTCTTTAAATATTTTTAATGCATTAGAATAGTCAGTTAAATGTCTTTTGGTAATAGAGCCAATACCTTTTCTTTGTTCATTATATAAATCGGTATTAAGAATAGCATTGTTTAGCATAGATTCTAATTTTTGTATGTTAGTTTCTATTTCATTTATTGAACCAAATTGTTTTGATAAAGAATTCATAACTTCAAAGTATTGTATAAAAGTGTCATTCATAGGAATAACTTCATAGCTTTGAGTAATAATTTTTTTATCTATAGAATTTCCATTTAGTATTATTTTATATAAATCCTCTTTCTGAGCATCTGGTATCATTTGAATGTTTTCATCTATGGTAAGTTCATTTAGTAAATTTAAAGAGAGATATCTTTTTTTAGCTCTTCCCATTGTTGAATATTCTTCTAATCCTTTTTCTAATCTATTAAATCTTCTTAAAGAATAGAACCAACCTGTTGTTATAGCATCTACTCCCATAGCCATATAGTTAATGCTCTCTATACCGCAATAGCCCATAATAACTTTAAATTGCATTTTTTTAAGAGAATATATAAATTTAAGAACTTTAGTTAGTCTACTTTCAGAAAATCCATGTCTAATTGTTGACGTGTTGTCCCTATCTATTACTAAATATATTCCATCATATTTTCCTATATAGTTACTAATATCATCAATAAAATCTTTCATATACATAGCATTGTCAAAAGCTGATTCGTGAATAATTAAAGAAAGATATTTGTTTTTTAATATTGGCTTTGATTCTTCGTAAAAAATATCCATTACATCAAATAATCTATCTACAATTCTTTCATTAAAGCTAGACATATATAAAGTAGGGGCAATTAGTATATCTACATTCATAGTAGAATTTTGAAAATTTATCATTTTTCTTATTTTATCTGTTAATTCATCTATATTTCGTAGATAGTTTCTATCAATAATAGTATCAGGAAAATAATCTAATTCATTTAATCTCTTCATTAAGGAGTTAGGGAATTGTTTATAAAACCATTTTAAATCAATTAAATTTGTAACGGAATTATATTTGGGATTTTCTTTTCTTATTTTATTTATTCTAGCTATAGTTTCTTCTCTTGGATCCCATATGATACCTTGAATTAAATTTTGATTTAATAATTCATCAGTCTTGGGTTTCCAACTTGGTCCATGTTGCAAATAAATCATTTTATCACTTCCTTTTTAACTTTTTCTAATTCTGAAATTAATTCAGTTATACTATTAAATCTTAATGCTTTAATCTCATTTAATAAATTGGCAATTATCTTTTTGAATAATAATTGAGCTTCATAACTATTATCTTTTTCTAGCCACTTTTTAGCTACAATTTGAATATCTCTAATATCTTTATCTGGAATATTTCTTGTTTTGGGAATAAACATTTCCGTTGCTATTATACCTAATGGATATAAATCTGTTTGAAATGTCCAATTCATATTTGCAGTTACACGCTCTTGCTCTGGGGCAAGATATCTAGCTTTTCCTATAGGAGTGCCTGTTTTTGTTATATCAAGACCATCTTTTATATTTTTTCCGATTCCACCATCAATCAGAAAATACTTGCCATTATTTTCCATTATATTACTAGGGGTTATATCTCTATGTACATAATCATTTTCGCTCATTATTCTTATATTATCTATTAATTGTTCTAAAAATGAAATAACTTCGGTTATAGTATAAGTATCTTTATATCTAAACATTGTTCCTTCGACTTTTTCTTCAATGTAATATAAATATGCACTATTATCATATATAAGATATTGAAATAAATGATTTCCAATATTTCTTAATTGAGGTAAATTAGGGCATTTCTTGCTCATTTCTATTTCATTAAAAGTTCTTATAGACATATACATTATTTGATTTCTTATTTCTTCATTTATTTCTTCAATAGGTTCCTCTTTCATAATTTCAGGCGTAACATCAACAATCTTTAAAATATAATCTTTCTCATCTTTAATAGATATACATACAACAGTTTTTCCTTGACCAGAAGGAACACGTAATCTTTTGCTACTAGTTATATCGATATTGTTATTTTTTAATAATGTTATTACTTTTTGAACTAAACTATCTATGTAGCCCACTTTAAGAATCACTTCCTTTATTTTTTTTAATGATTATATCATATATTGTTACATTATGCCATAGGAACTTTTGTCGATTTATGTAATATTAATTATTGTATATATTTTTTTGAGGGTAAACTTTAGTGAATGCTAAAGGCAGGATAGCGTGCATCACGCAACACATATATACATAGAAGGACAAGCCTTCTAGAGTTAATTAAAGAACAAAAATTTTAAGCAAATCTGATGTAGAAATTCACCCAGGTGAACTAATTAAAAAGTGATAACAATTATTAAAGAATGCCAATAAATGAAGTCAGTTCACCCAGTGAACTAAACAACGATAAAAAGTTCACTCGATGAACTTAAAATATTGTTAAAAGTTCACCGAGTGAACCAAATTTAATTTGCAAGTTCACTAAGTGTACTACTAGTATTTTTATAAAAAATATGATATAAATAAAATATAAATTGTTTAAATTTATATTTTCAAATAAGGAGGTAATTTTTATGTTTATAGATGGAGATTTGTATTTATCAGAAAAATATAAACTTTCAGATTATATAGCATTAAACCTTAATATTAATAGTCAAACAGAAGTTTGGGAAAAAGCTATAAATATTTTTATTAGCAGAATAAATGGTAGATATTTTAATGCTATCAACAAATTATCTAATAACGGAAATATAGAAGAAATGCAAAAATACGGTTTTTCTATTATGAGTATAGAATGTTTATTAATTGACACTTTAGTAAAATTTAGATATGGACCTATTAGAATAAATAATCATATTAATAGAGATGATAGATTTAAAAAGTTTAGATTTAATCAAGAAAATAAAATAAGATTTATGAAATTTTTATCTGAATTTTTATCGGAAGAATTTGTTGAAGAAAAAAATGCAGAAAAATTTTATAAAGATATTAGATGTGGTATAGTCCATTTTGGAAGTACTGAAAATATGAGTAGACTAACTTGTGATAGCGATAAGCTAATTAAATTATTAGAAAATGGTGATATAAGTGTTGATGTGAATATTTTATATAATAAACTGGAAAGATATTTTCAAAAATATATAAATGATTTAAAAGATATAAATCAAAGAAAGTTAAGAGAAAATTTCATAATAACTATGAATTATTTATGCTTATGTAATTAATTTGATAAATATATAAAGGATTAAAAATATGGAATATTTTAGAGAAAAAGAAAAATTATTATTAATGGAAGGTTCTTTAACCATAGCAACATTAACAGAAGAATTAGATTGTTTAAGAAAATACTTTAGCTATTTTAGGGGGAATTTTACAGATAGTGAAATTAGAAAGAAAAAGAAATGGAGAAATGCCATGTAAGGTAAAATAGTTAAGAATAATTTTAAAAGTATTCTTAACTATTTCTATAGGAAAGCAACTGATATACTTAAATTCATATTTTCTAACAAAATTAATTCAATTTTCTAACACTTTTGAACTTTTACATAAAACTGAAAAAATTCAAAATGCAAAGATAGAGTAAGTATTTATTCTAAAAACACTTACAGTAACAACAATTTTATAGATTTTATAAAACACTAAAAGTTAATAACAATTAATAAATAAAGAACTCAAAACTGTACTTAGGAACCAGTGCCAACGGCGTGGGGGTTCGAGTCCCTTCATCCGCACCAAACTTAGTAATATCAAGTATTCTGGAACTTTAACTTGATATTATTTTTTTGTTTATTTTCAAGATGTCTAATCTAATGTCTAATCTTTTTATACTAAATTTCTAAGATAATTTTTCAAAAATGTTAGACATTATTTTTGCTGAATGTTCTTTTGTGCTACTATCAAGATGTGTATATAATAGAGAATCATAATAAGATTTTTAAAGCACTTATAAATGATTGTAAAGATTAGGAGGCGTTATGGAGCTATATTTAATAAAAAATAAATATTAGAAATGCTTGATAACAAAACAAATGTTTGATACAATAATCCTAAATTTAAATATAAAATTAGGAGATGATTGTAAATGAATAAATTAGAAAAAAATAAAAATTATAGTAATCAAAGATTTGAAGATATAAAACATATTGATGAAAATGGAATTGAATATTGGTATGCGAGAGAATTACAAGCAGTTTTAGATTATAAGGAATGGAGAAAGTTTGAAAATGTTATAAAAAAAGCTATAGATGCATGCGAAAATAGCGGTATTAGTGCGTTTGAACATTTTGTCGGCACCGACAAAACGATAAAAATGCCTAAAGGAGCAACAAAAAATATAAAAGAATATAAATTAACTCGTTATGCTTGTTATTTAATAGCACAAAATGGAGATAGCAGGAAAAGAGTAATTGCTCTTGCTCAAACATATTTTGCAATTCAAACCAGAAAACAAGAAATTAGTGAAAAGGAATATAGATTACTTACCGAAGATGAAAAAAGATTTTATCAAAGAGATTTAACAAGAAAAGGAAATTACTCACTTAATCAAACTGCTAAAAATGCAGGAGTTAAAAATTTTGATAGATTTCATAATTCTGGATATAAAGGCTTATACAATGGAGAAATTGCTGATGATATTGCTAAAAGAAAAAGATTAAGATATAGAGAAGATATTTTAGACAATATGGGAAGTGAGGAACTTGCAGCAAATCTTTTTCGCATTACACAGACTGAGTCAAGATTAAAAAGAAATAAAGTTGATACAGAGAAGAAAGCTTGTGATATTCATAATAAAATTGGTAAAATAGTCAGAAAAGCTATTAAAGAGGCAGGTCGGAACTATGCCAGAAGACTTACCAACACCAAAGAAAAGTTTAAAGCAACTTGAAAAAGAAAATTGCCCTGTAAGGTATATGCCTGAGAGGAAAAAAGCTCAGATTTACGATGGTACACGATATGTTACAAGATGCGAAAAAGATGAGAAGGCACGTGAAGATGCTATGTAAGATATTGCAATTTATAAAAAGTATGATATACTTTTTAATATTAAAACAGGTCTTAATTTATTTTGTTCACTTCCAATATTTATTCCAAGATTACACCAGTAAATAAAATTATTATATATTGGAAATTTAGGAAGTTTACCATTATATCTTAAATTTGCCTTTTTTCTAGTCTATCTGGAAAATTGAATTGCATCAACAGTATGGATGTTATTTAATAAATTTTCGGTTTCTCTAATATTGTTGTGAATTTCATAATTCATAATCTCACCTCACTTTCTAAAGTATAGCATATGTTTATTTAACGTAACGTATAAAAAGTCTAAATTTAGTGTATTTGTCAAGCGAAAAATGGACCATTTTATAATTGAAAAACGGACCACTTTTTCAATTATAAAACTTACATATTTTTACTATTTTTCCAAGAAACAGTTTCTTCATATCT
>CALYAB010000032.1 GCA_944393395.1 uncultured Clostridia bacterium | reverse complement strand
GACGAAAACAAAGTTGAAGATGTAATAAATATAATCAAGGATATGGACACAAAAGATAAATTAAGATTAGGAATATGTTTGACTACAAGTAATTGGACTAATATTTTATATAATAAAGCAGAAATGTATGAAAAATTTGATACTATGCTAAAAGAAATAGATGAAGAATATAGAACTACTCTAGTTAATTTTGCAAAGTATAAACTTGTAATGTTTACAATGGCTAAAATTATGGAGATGAAACAAACTGAAAGAAATAAAATTTCGGTATATTTGTTTAATTGTATAAATTTTGAAATTAGTAAGAAACTTTTTATTTAATATTGCTGGGTACATCATATCTCAAATTTCTTAAATTTGCAATTTATGTAAAATTGTTGTATAATGCAGTTAATATTCGTAGGTATAGCGAATTATAACAAATGTACCATTTTAGTAAACATTATCGAAATTTTGATGATGAACTAAAAGATTAGGAGGACTACTATGTTGAAGCACTATGTTGAGTATCTGTACCCTGGTATCCTTTTCAGCATCAGCAAGGCTTTTAAACCAAATTCATCGTTCAGCGAAATTTCCGAGCGGGATGTGAGTAAGGTTTCGATTTCTGAAAACTGTATTGGTTTCCGTTTCTTTGACAGAACTGAGACAGTCTTAGACGGAGAAATTCTTATAGGCCATAGAAAGAACATCTCTGGCTGGTATTATAAGGGAGAAAAGATGACCATCGAACAGGTTAAGGAGACCTATGGAAATGACGACAATTTCAGAATTATTATTTCCTCTATGGAATGCAATGATGTTGAATTTGTTGTCAAAACCAGGTTTGGTCAGTTTATACCCTTGCATTATAAAGACGAAGTTATCTGAACCTAATCTAAAAAGAAAACTATTTCTTTTCCTCGAAAGAGGTTTCTTTTTTTGGCTAAAAAATTTTTCTGCTTAATTATTGCAATTTATTAAAAATATGATATACTTTAGTAAATTGATTGATATTTGTATCAATCGTTATGGGAGCCAAAAAGGTTGTAAATAACTACTTCGTTGGCACCATAAAAATAAACCACCATTACAAATCAATGTAGTGGTGATTTTTTATTGACTAAATGGATAAAAGGTACTATAATAATAGTTACTATTCATTGTAGCATTATAAAAATAAAAGGAGGAGTTATAATGCTTAGCAACAAAATATCTGGCGAAAGAAATTTATTTGAGAACCGGATGTTGGTAATCACTACTGGTGGATTCCCAGCAAAACTAAAACTCAAAAATCAAAACACTTTAAGTGTTTTGATTAACCGTAAAGATGGAACTATTGATATTTCTTTTGATAGTCAATATATCAATTGTTCCTGCTATTCAATGTCAAAATACTACCAAAGCGACAAACAAGAAAACTCTCAAAGTAACGAAGTCTTAGAAGTTGAGGCTCCTAATTCTGTTAAAGAAATTTTCTTAGCGACTCTAACATACACAGCAAGTATTAAATTGTTTAAAAAGGTTGTTAAAATTAAATATTGGAAAGAAGGAAGCTTCAGAGAAGTTAAATATTGTGGTGTTCCCAAAGAAGTATTTTCAGGTAGATATTTTAAAATGACTTTCGAAGATGGAGGTAAAGTACTATTATAATCTCAAACTTTTTAATATGCAGATGAAAGCTATTGCTTATACTGCATTATGTTAGGAGACAAACATATGATAAAAGAACTAAGTTTAGCAGAAAAGAAAAAACTATGCATGTTATCAGATAGCCAAACAATTTACTATATGATTGATAACAAAATCGTTACGCCAACTCCCCAATTTTCGTGTCCATCATATGATGAAATCTTGCAAATGGCAATAGAGAGCATTGCGAATGCAAATTTCACAAATATACAATCTGTATCTTCTCCAAAGGATGCAAATTGCATTGTACAGATAACTAGGAAAATTGATTCCTTTTCTATGTTTTCCTGGTTTGATTTCTTCAATTTTCAGATATATACGAAATTAGATGGTAAATGGGTAACAATTGGTGACGATTCGTCAGTTACAGAAATTGACTTCAAAAAACAAGATATTGCATTTGAAAGCCAATATATTGACAATAACGGTAACATTCATGTCGGACCATACACTTTAGAAAGATGTGATGTAAAAAATTTTTTCTTGAGCGTGAGCTGAATGTTTGACTCAAAGAAAAAAGCCCCTGACTGGGGGCTTTTTTCTTTTATTAGTATAATTATTTTTATTCTTCTTCCTCATCAAATTGTGTTGTCAATCTTCGAGGGATGAAAATTTTGAGAAAAAAAATCTTTGGTTATATCCACATATTTTCTTGTTTCTCCTGAATTCGTATCATTATAATCGTATGCTCTTACTTTTCCTGTGTTCATTATAACCACTAAAATATTGGGGAATTTATTTCCATTCTCATCTGTTATTCCTACTATAATTTTATCTATTAAAGTATCAAAAATCTCTTTATTAAATTTTTTCATTTTCTTTTCTTTAGAGAACATTTTTTTTATGTTTTTTATTTTATTTTCACATTGTTTTTCATCTGTTTGTATATTTGAACATTCTACCTTTTTCCTTCTTAATTTATTAAGCTTATCACTTAATTCGTTATATTTTGAATTATATATTAAATTATCTATTCGGTTATTAAGTTTTAATTCAAGTAGTTCATCCATCTTGTTCATTACTTCTTTTATTTCTTTATCTATGTTGTGAGCATTAACATTTGTATTAGCTAATTTGATTGCTCTTTCTATTATTTTTAATGCTTTGTCAAGCGTTTCAGCATGATTTACACATATAGAATTATATAAATCAATAAAAATATTTTCTACCACTTCATTATATAAAATAATACTGTCAGGACAATCTTTTCTCCCTCTTTTATCTGCTCTTCTACACTTCCATGTTTCTTTAGAATAATCAGGATATTCTTTTCGCTTCCACAATACTCTAGTATATACACTTCCACAAAACCCACAAAAAATTTTTCCAGTAAATGAGTAATTTCTTGGCTTATTAGCCACGAAGTTTCTTTTCATAAAATCTTTAGAACGACTTTTTCGTATTTGCTGTGCTTTTTCGAAAGTTTCTGTGGAAATTATCGCAGGATGATGATCTTTCACATAGTATTTATCCTCTTGACCATCGTTACGTATTCTTTTCTTAGCAATTGGATCTACAATAATAGATTTTCCCATCAACAAATCACCCATGTATTTTTCATTCGTAAGAATCCTTCCAATTGTGGCAGTAGACCATTCGCAGTTTCCTTTTCTAGTCTTTATATGTCTTTCTTCAAGATAATTAGCTATTCCTTTTGTTCCATACCCATCTATATATAATTCATAAATTTTTCTTACCACCCTTGCTTCTTCTTTTATAATTACTAAAGTTTTATTTGTTTTATCTATTTTATATCCATAGCAATTATTTGCTCCAACCATCTCTCCTCTTTGCATTTTCATTTTCAAGCCTAATTTAACATTTTCAGATGTATTTTGGACTTCTTGTTGTGCAACTGAACTTAATATAGTTAATAATAATTCTCCAGCCATTTCTAAAGTATTAATATGTTCTTCTTCAAAATATATTGCAACATTTTTTTCTTTTAACATTCTCACATATTTGAGTGTATCAACTGTGTTTCTAGCAAATCTAGCTATTGATTTTGTTAAAATCAAGTCTATCTTTCCATTTAATGCATCATTTATCATTCTTAAAAAGTCTGTTCTTTTATAGTCTAATGTTCCAGTCATAGCTTCATCTGCATAAATATCGACATATACCCAGTTTGCTCTTGATTTAATTGTATCTCTATAATGTCTTACTTGTGATTCATAACTATCTTTTTGTTCTTGACTACCTGTACTTACCCTACAATATGCTGCAACTTTTAATATTGAATTAGGATTAAATACGTGCTTGTTATATTTGTCTATATCTTTTTTTATTACTTCTACTTGCATTGGCTTCTTAGTTTCCTCCTTAATCTCACTATACAGTCTATATTTAGACAAAATAAAATTTCAACCTGAGAAAAAAAGTTAGTTATAATAAATTCCAAATTCTTGTTTAAGAATTATTTTAGCATAACTATATTCTTTTTCACTCAATTCTTTGTCATCATATAGATTATCAATTATGTTGAGTATTATTATATAATCTAAAAGCTCATTGCTTGATAGTTTATTCATATTTTACATTCTTTCCGTTATATTTATAATTTCATAATCACTATATAACCTTGGAATCACATCTAATTCACCAATTAGAGTTTTAGCATCAATTTCTGTTGCACTATTTTTTAATATGTGCAATGCCATTTTTCCATAAGCTATATATAAACGAGATTCATCGTTTATTACTTCCTTAATACATCTTTCAAGATTTTCTTCACTTATACTTATATTTTTTGCTGAAATTTTCTTTAAGGCTTTCCTAATATATTTTTTACATTCTACTCTATTCATATTTCCTCCATAATAAAAAAGCCATCTAGTGGCTTTCCTTAATAAATAATATTTTTTTAATTTATAATAATGGTTAGTTTTCAATATTTTCATCTGCTTCTTTTCCAGAAAGCAATATTGCATATAATATTATAGCTAATATTCCTCCAACCATCATCCCTCCTACAAAAACTACAAAATTCAATTTTAATCTCCTTTTCAAACTTCTATTAATATAATATTATTTTCTCTACAAAGATGCTTAATTATGCTAAATTCTTTTTCACTCATTCCTAAAATAGTAAAAACATTTACGAGTAGAAAATCCATATTTTTATTCCTAATATCTTGTACTAATTTATAATAGTTATCTGCATTTTCTCCAGGTGTAGTTATATAGATTTTTCCTAACTCAATTGTATCTTTGCAAAAGTTCTTTAGTAAATTTAATTGTTTTTCTTTAGTATTATATATATTAATCACATAACAATTTGCTCTACCAGTTAAGCTATTTTCTATTATTCTGTTATTTCTTATTATATTTTCATATAAAGCTTCAACTTCATCAGGTTCATATAAATCATATATAAGCTTCATTTGCTCAGCAAAAGTTTGATTGCTTACTTTAATCTTCATCTTATAAAGCAAATCTAATGTTATAGTAGCATAAGATATTCCTTGTTTTTTGGTAATCATCTGTAATTCTCCTTTAAACTTTTATATACATTGGAAAATCTGGTGGTTTTAATAAATTTTCAGTATCAAATTTATAACAATTTTTTTTAGTATCAAATTTATAAGCATTACCACACCATTTTCTTAAGCTTTGACTATCCATTGTTGAATATTTAGATAATTCTTTAGATGCATTTATATGTCCTAGCTGAACACTTATGTAATCTGTATCTACATTATTCTTACGATTTCTATAAATTAAATCTTTTTGTTTTTTTCTTCGGTTTAATAGATTATTATTTTTACGATTTTCTTTTTCTATTTTATATCTTTCGTCTTTTTTTAACACTCGAGAAATATAACTAACGGAAGTATTTATTATTTTCGCTATTTCTGTTAAATTTTTATTCTGTTCAAAATAAAGATTATTTATAATCGCTATCTTTTCCATAATAAAAAGTCTCCTTTCATTTTAGTTCAAAAAGTGTTTACATATTTTTTTGCATGGTTTTACTATATAGGCAGACCTAGGATTACCTATATTGATTTTTTTGTAAATATATGGTAGTATCTGGTAAGTACAATGACATTATTTACCATTAGCCATTTATCTACTTTAATTTTACAAGAAAGATTTTTTGCATATCTTTCTTAACTATTTGCATTATATTTTCACTTATTATGAAAGTCAATAAATGTTGGAAAAAAACGAATGTAACACAACTTTTTAATTTGTTTATTTTGTGTTTTTAACAAAGGAGGAAATTTAATGAGTAAAGATACTTATATTTCAGAGCTTATAAAAGGATTAGGTTTTGCATTTGACCCTCAAAATCATAATGAAATTATCATAAATTATCCTATAAAATATGATAAAAATAATATGAAATTTATTATAAATTCTTCATATAATATTGTATGCCAAAAAGTCGGAACATTTTTAAGCGATTTTTTAAACACAAACTTTGAAAGCTTAGATGAATTCTCTAATTTTTTTGTAAAATACTCATTGTCTTTACTTAATTTCAAAAAAATAGAAAAAATATTTATTAATGGAGCTTGCTCCACTAAAGATTTTGAAAGTTTTATTACAGATTTACAATTAAAAAGTTGTAAAGAATATTTTAAATTGCAAAAGCAAACTGATATGATTTTAGACTATTGCTTACTAAATCCAAGTAAAAAGACTAAAAATTTTACACCTATAGAAAGGTTATATGTTTTAAGAAGAATATCTCCTAATCTTTCGGTATTAAATGATAACAAGGCAGAATATTACTCAGTTAATTTATTTTCTTCACATTTAGGAAAAACGGAAAAAGAAATATATAATTTCTTATCTAATAAAGAAAATAAAGTTATCGAATGTAATTTAATATTACCTTATAATATATCTAGCATAATTTATCAATCGTTATTACATATATTAAAAGGTAAAGTCTATTTAAAAATTTGCAAAAATTGTGGCAGATATTTTATAGCTGAACATAAATCAATTGATTATTGTAATAATATTATTGAAGGTGAAACTACAAAAACTTGCAGAGATATTCGGAAGAGCTAAGTCTTTTAAAACTAATATAGGAAAAGACAATATTTTAGCGCTTTATTATAAATTATATAACAGAAAAGCAATGATGGCTTCTCGTAATTCTGACATTGAAAAATATCAAATAGAATTTAAAAAATATAAAGAGATTGGCAAGAAAAAACTTCAGCAATATAAAAGTGGCAAGCTCGATTCAAATACATTTAAAAATTGGATTGAAAAAAATAGCTAGTAATTAGCTATTTTTTATTAGTGTTTATAAAATTTCTTTTATTATTCTTACAAGCACTTAAGACAAGCATTATACAAAATAATACTGGAAATAGTATGATTACTCCAATGATTTTTAAAATCTTTAAAATTATATTTAAGAATGTATTTGCATTGTTATTATTATTCTGTACAACTGCATTTTGAGATTGTTCTTTTGGTTTCATTAATTCTTTATAAATTTCATATTCTTCATCATGTTTTTTCTCTATTTCAACATTTTTTAGAATTTTGTAATAGTTTTTATCATATATTTCTCTAATTGTATTATATAATAATTTTTT
This sequence comes from uncultured Clostridia bacterium, assembly GCA_944393395.1. Classification (GTDB taxonomy): domain Bacteria; phylum Bacillota; class Clostridia; order TANB77; family CAG-508; genus CAG-269. Next base: position 9,824 of record CALYAB010000032.1, on the reverse strand, counting down.
TTTATCATCTTTTTTGACATTAAATAATGTGTTAAGCATATTATTAAATATTAATTCTTTTCTTTCTATACTATAAAATTCAACGGTATAAAAACTTCCAAGTTTAAATATTTCATTTTTAAATTTTTTTCTTAAAAATACTTTGATTTCAGATTCAATTTCTTTTCTATTATTAAAATTCTTTGTTTCTTGGTTATTCATGCTCAATTTTTTACAACCTTTCATCTTTATTCTAAATATTTATAAAATTATATATTTTCTTAATTTTCTCCTCATACTTTATAAGTTTTTTATCCAATTCAAATTTATTAATAGGTTCATTGTATTTCCACTCTATTAAATCTATTTTGTTACTATTGCATATTTCTTTTTTCTTCATATCATTCTTTTTTTGAACTTCGAAATGCTCTAGTCCACCAAAAAAATCTACTGGTTTATAATGTTGTAATCCTTGATATTCAAATCCAATTTTTATACTTGGAATATAAACATCTAGTGATAGAGCTCCCAATTCTTTACACCTATATTGAAAAACAGCTTCATTGAAATATTTTTTTACTAGGCGAAACATTAAATATTCTGATTTCCACCTAACATCGTCTATTTTTAAACTAGAAATGATTTCATGATATTTTTTATTATTTTCTTCTTGGTTATATTCATAATAAATTCTTCCATTTTGAACTTGTAAATTTAAGCACCTGTTAAAATTTAAAACTATTTCTTCGCCATATTTACTTATTAGTATTAGTAGCAGTTCTAGTTCATTAGCATTATATTTTTTCATTAATTTATTCTTTATTTTAACATAGACATCGTCTAAATACTTATAACTATTCATTATTATATATGCGATATTATCTATTTTTGTCTTATCTTCTACCTTTAAAATTGTACTTTCTTTTATAAAATTAATAACTTGCATTTTAAAACTTGTGTTCGATAATAATACACTAACAACACCGTTTAAAGGAAGATCATAAATATTATATGTATAAGAATCTGGTTCTTTGTCAAGTTAGTTGATTTATGCTAAAATTTTTAGACGTAGTAAATCAAATCTACATCTTCCGTACATTATACGTTTTATAACTTTAGTTTTATTATTAAAACCTTCAGTTAGACCATTACTGTAATCATATTTTATCGCATTTTTGACAGCTTCTATGTCACTTTCAATTAATGTAATGAAGCTATTAAGCTCCTTTACATTAATTTTTTTTGCATCTTTAATCCATTTATTCAGTCTTCTTGGCTTTTTAGAAGAAATTATCTCCTTAAATCTTCTTAACATATTCACAATAGTATTTAATTCATGATTTGTTTCTAAATATTCCTCCAAGTCTTTTCTTGTGCTCTCATCTTTTATTTCTTCTATATTGCGGAATAGTAATTGTTTTATTTTACTTCTTTTTAAGTATTTTATGTTCATTCGTGTTTCTTGTCTTATGCCTCTTAATCTACTAGTGAAAAGTGATGTTTTTCCTTTGTATCCATTTGCTTTTATTTCATCATATATTTCATCTATTTTCTTTCCCTCTAATATTAGTTTTTTTATCATTGGAACATAAGGATCTAAAATAGAATGGGTAGAACGCTCTAATGGTTGTTTTTGTTCTAAATAGCTATATACTGTTTGTCTTGTTATTTCTAATTTTTTAGCAATATTAGTTATATTCATTCCTTCCTTATATAGTTTTTGTGCTTCTTGTATAACTTTCCATTTTCTTTCTGCTGATTCTTTTTTGCTTTTCTGTCTTTTATTTAAGATTATTTCTTCTTCAATTCCAGCTTTCCCTTTTCTGTCTATCATTTGTATTCTATCTGCTATATTTCTTTTTAAATAATCATTTAAATCATCCGTCAAATTCTTAAATATATGAAATCTATCTACTATTTGTATTACTTTAGGCAATGCCTCATTTATTGCATTTTTATATGTTTGTGAAAAGTCTCTAGTTATTGTTTTTACCTTAGTAAATAATTTTAATGTTTTTACTACGTCATCTTTTTCTCTTGAATTTATTATTTCAACTTTTTTCTTATTATCATTATCTACAAATATTGTATTAAATATTTCTCGCTTTTTTGATGAAAAGTCATCTATTCCTAAATTTTTTATTTCATAGTTAATTTCTATTTTCGTTTTTTTTTATGATTCTTAATATGGTATTATTTGAAATATTTACGTGTGTATCTTTTAGTTGTCTTTCTGCATCTTTTGAACTTGTTTTCAAACCAATTTTATTTATGTAGTTATCTAATCTTTTTGTTCTAATGGCATTTTCTTCTATAAATTCTAAAGGTTCCGCAAATGTTGTATGTTGACATTTTGCATTATTACAAAAATATTTTTTTACATTTATTATTAACTTTACTTTATAATTTTGAATTGGTAAATCAGAGATGGTTCTTTTGTATGTACTATGTATATCTTCACTTTCTTGTCCACAATATTTGCATTTTGTTTTTTGTTTTTGGGTATCACAATATATATACATTATTCCATCTATAATTTCTTTTTTTATTACTATCAATTTTTTGTCTAATTCTTTTATTAATTCATTTAATTCCAATATTTTATCCTCCGTATTTTCTACGAAGGATATTTTATCATAACTTGTTTTTACTGTCAACTAACTTGACAAAGAACCAAGAATCTGTGTATTTTACCTTATCGTTCATTGTAGTTATAAATTCCGCAAAGTCAATAGTTTCTCTATCTTTCCATGGGATTAATGCTAAATAATTTGAGGTTGTATCATCATCAAATTCATTTTTTAATTTATTAATATAGCCTTTTTCTTTAAGATATTGCAATAATACTGTATTATTTTTAGTAAAATCCTCTTTGATATAAATCTTTTTACATTCTGTATATTTAACTTTATTACTTAAATTTGTTGATATAATGGTTTTAACATTTTTGCTAATTAAATCTGTATTCAAATCAATATCTATATTTGTAAATGTATCCGTAAACTTATATTCATGATTAGGAACACCTAAATTATAATCATATAATTTATTGCTATTAACATCTAAAATGTATTTTCTATTATCATTATTCTCAATTAATACATTTTTAAAATTAAATATTTGTATTATTCTTTTAACATTATTTAGTGATAATATTAATTCATCATTTTCGTAAAGATTAACTATAATTTCTCCATCTTCATTTTCTGATAGTAGCAGTAATTTAATATCATCCAAATCCTGCTCTTTTAAAATCTTATAATTATCCATATATATTTGGTATTCCCCATTATTTTTATTGAATATCATTGGTCTGCTAATATTAGATTTATCTGCTGGAAAGCTAACATAAATATTCGGAAAATTAATGTATCCTAAATTGTTAAAATAAAAAGTAAAATTACCAATTATTCTTTTTTGATTAAAATTACTGATTTTAGTAATTCCTAATCTTTCAAGGTTACCATTTATATAAGCATAATAAGGTAGTACTGAATCCATTGTTCTATAAATATCAATTTTAATATCTGTATTATAATATGACATAGATATAGGTTTATAGTTTCTAGTTATTATTGTATCTAATTCTTTTTTTCTAGAATAATGACAGCTAATTAATTCATATCTAAAATCTTTTTTATTATAAATGATTGCTCTACAATTATCACATTGATTTAGTTGATTACTCTTTTTTAAGATTTTTCCACAACATTTACATTGAATTTCTTGCTTCGAATCAAAATCTTTATTCATTATCTTATTTTTTATTTCTTTATTATTATTATAAAAAGTATATAAATCAGATAATGTTCCAAACAATAAGTTTTCTTTTTTATATTCCCCGTTTGGGTCTATCAAATAAAATCTCTTAGTAAAATCTTTCTTTTTTTCATCAATATAATCTTGTTCAGAGTTATAAATGCCACTATTTTTGATTTTTTCCCATTCTCTTTTCATTTCTGATTTACACGAACAATCATAAGGACAATAAAAGAATCCATCAACACCTCTTCTAATTGTTCTGCCACAATATATACAGGTACATTGAAATAAAGCAATTAAATAATTATTTTCTATTATTGTATATATACCTTCAATTTTCCAGTCATTAATTATTTCATTTACATATTTTGAATATTTGTCTTTAAGTTTTTTTTCGTATATCCTTATATTATTTTCATCATCAATTTTATAGTAGTCATTTTCTATTTCATTCAAGTCATTAACTTTATTATTATCAGATATAAGATTTAAATCCTCCAAAATGCTCTTCTCCTTGTATAATATATTTAGGGTTTTAAAGTTACCCAAAACTTTATATTATGTCACTTCCGTGATATAATTTTTATAATTAACACTGTGGACTCTTTGTTCTCCTTGTGGTTTAACCACTTTAAAAAGAATATTGCCACAGTTTTATTATTAATTGGTAATTAGTTAGATAAGACTTTGATCTTTCATTTCACGCAAGGTTACAAGTAATAAAACTAGTTGGGTGTTGTCACAGTTGTTGATAAATTTTATTACAGGAGGTAAACACTATGGTTTACATCGGCATTGATATTGCCAAATTTAAACACTTTGCGTCTGTTGTTAGCTCAGATGGTAAAGTTATCATAAAACCTTTTCCTTTTGAAAATTCTCGTCAAGGTTTTATGAAATTAATTGAAGAAATTGAGAATTTTCAAGACTGCTTAATCGGCTTAGAATCTACTGGTCATTATGCTGAAAATCTTATTCAGTTTTTGTATGAACGTAATTATTCAGTTGCATTAATTAACCCTATTCAGACTGACTCTCTTCGTGATTCTAACATTAGAAAAACGAAAACGGACAAGGTTGATACTATGCTTATTGTTCAATGTTTAATGCTTAAAAAATATTCTCTTGTTTCTTCTAAAAACATTGATTTAATTAAGCTTAGACGTCTTTCAAGATTCAGACTTGAAATGGTTCAACAGCAAACTAGGATAAAAACACAATTAACTGCTTGCTTAGACATTGTATTCCCAGAATTAGCACATTTCTTTAAAGGCAATTTGCATTTAAAAGTATCTTATGCCTTGCTTGAAAAATATTCTTCTGCTAAGGCTATTCGCTCTGCTAGAATTGATGGTTTAACTAACTTACTTTACAACAATTCACGTGGTAAATACAACTACGAAAAAGCCTTACAGTTAAAAGCCTTAGCTAAAGATAGTATAGGTCTAGATAACCCTGCTATTGAATTACAAATACAATGTCTCATTAAACAACTTCGCTTATATCAAAAACAAATTAGTGATATTGACATTAGCATTATGACCATCATGGAAATCATAAACTCACCTATACTTACAATACCTGGTGTTAGCTATACTCTAGGTGCAATGATTATTAGCGAAATTGATGATATTAAAAAATTTAGCAACCCTTCTAAATTGCTAGCATTTGCTGGCTTAGATCCAGTTGTTAAACAATCTGGTAATTTTCAATCCGACTCATTGAAAATATCTAAACGTGGCTCTACTTACCTTCGCTATGCAATCTATAGAGTTGCTTTTCTTATTATATACAATAATGAGACTTTTCACAACTACTATCTTGAAAAACGTGCTCAAGGTAAAACTCATAGAATTGCATTAGGACATGTTTGCAATAAATTAGTTAGAGTTATTTTTAAAATTCTAACTGATAATATACCTTTTAATTTAAGCTAACAATATGAAATTTTCAAAGTACATATTTGCCATTATTTAACAGTTTTTAAAATTAAACTTAAAACTGTTATTAGTCATGCAAATTTTTATCTATTAAAATTATTAAAAAAATTCTTAATAATTCTATTGACAATTAATAGTTAGTCTTATTAAATTATTATAAGTACAGTATTTTTCATTAGACTTCTTAATAAATAATATCATAATATTAGTAAGTTATCAATATTTTAAAATTTATAATACGACCATAATATTTATATTATAGTCGTATTATTTGATTTTAGATATTTTTAGTAATATTACTATGTAATTGCCCAGTAAATAAAGGTGCTAAGTACTTATCTAATTTTATACTTTCTTTCAGAATTTTATCATAATTTGCATCATGTTCGATAAGATAATATAGCTTTATCTTATGAAATATTATAAGTAAGGTTAATAACATTTTTATCACCCTTCTTATTATATCATGTTATATATTTTTCTTATGTCGAAATTTGTCGAATTTATGATACAAATGTCAAAAATACTTTTCTATAATGAATATTTTTTATTTATTTAACATATTTTATTAATTGATTTTTCTTAATCTTTTTTAAACTTTTTCACTATATTTTTACTACTTACCAATCTTTTTAATCCATTTATTCTAAAACATTTTATAATGACAACTAGAAGGTGATTTTTTTGAGAAAAGTGGAGAAATATAGTAAAAAGAATTGCTCTCAAAAGCAAAAAGAAAAACTTGAAATTATTAATAAATTTCAAGATGATATTGCAAAATGTTTTTTTAATACAATAATAAAAAGCAAGAACTAAGCTAGTTCTCGCTCTTATATGTTTAACAAATTATATAATATTTTATCATTGTAACAATTCCTTTACAACTTGGTTTATCATACTCTCCAATTCTCAGTATTTTCCTTGTCTTATTTTTATCAGTAAATCTCCACATATTCTCAATTGCTGTATTTATATCTGACTTTATCGTATGCACATTTACTCCTTTTTCTTTTGCAATTTCCTCATAAATAATTTTAATATTATCTATATCTGTTAAAATTGAATAAAGTATGCTTTCAGAAATAAATTTTGTTCCTTTTAGGGAATAATCAAATCCTAGTTTAAAAAGTATATTTATTATTTTGTCGGCTATACTTTTGTTAGATATTTGCTCATCTAACTCTTCAAGTTCTCTTGAAATTTATATTCCCGGAGTATTTTTAGAGAAAAATTTGTTTATACATTTATAGTGCGTAACAGGAGTTAATTTTTCACTTTCTTCAGTACACAAAAATATCTTTGATTTGATTTTTTTATCTCCCTCAATTTCATCAAGAATCTGTTTACCTCTTTTATCTTCACCAAAGTCTATAATAGTAACATCAGGTTGCAACTCTTTGATTTTTTGATATACTTTTGTACTTTCATTCAAAATTCCAATGCATCTAACATTTGGACTGTTAATACAATTAGAAAGATGGACACTCTTTTGCATATCATTTTCAGCAATTAAAACATTTAGCAAAATTTGTACCTCCCATCTTATAGAATTTACATAATTTTATCATTTTTTCCTTTTTATGTAAATGCTTTTTGACATTTTTAACCATTTTTCGGCATATTTTCTCTATACCTTTCCCCTCCTGGATGAGTATATATATCAGTTGCATTAGAAGAATGTCCTAAGAACTTTTTAAGCATTAAATCTGAATATCCTTCTTCATATTTTCTTGTTGCGGCATCATGTCTCATTATATGTGGATTTATCTTGTTTTCATTAGTTTCGAAGCAATATTTTTCCAAAATTTTATTAATAGTAATTCTCGACATTGGCTTATTTGTATTTGCTGTTTTGTTACTAACAAAAAGAAATTTATTTTCTCTCCCATTTAACATTTTTTCTCTTTCTTCAAGATAATCCTTAATTGCACTCATTATAACCCCATTCATGAATACTGCTCTTACTTTATTTCCTTTTCCTAACACTCTTATATTATACATATCAAAATCAATATCTCGTTTAAGTTGTAAGTTCACTAATTCGGAAACTCTTAAGCCACCTTCGTCTAAAATTACTATTATAGCATAATCTCTTTTGCTAACTTCACCAGCTTTTAATTTTATTTTTTTTATTGCTTTTTTAGGAAGCATATTTGATGTAATGTACGGTCTATCTATTTTATAAAAATCAAATTTTTTAATAACTTTTATTTCATTTTTTCTTATTTTCTTTTCAATCAAAAAATCTTCATAAATCGACAATGAAGATAGCTTTCTATTTATTGTTGAAAAAGCAAAATTATTTTTAATAAGGAAATGTTGTTTATATTCTGATACATGTACCCTTTGAAAATCCATTATATCTTCATCATAATATTCTTTAAAAAAATTTAAAAATTGCTTTATGTCAGAATAATATCCCTTTATTGTATTTTTTTCTCCTTCAGAATTGTAATTTTCTTCTAAATGTTTTTTAAATTCATTTAATATATTCATTTTAATAGCAATCCCTCCAATATTCATAATAATCATCTGATTCTAATAATTTATTATAGTATAATTTTACAATCATTGATACACTTGATTTTTCCATACAATTTTCTTTTGATCTAGAAATATGACTAAAAAATAAATATTTATTTTCATGGCCTTTTAATAATTTTTTTCTATCTTTTATATATCTTTTTAATGCAACATCTGTTTCTTTTGTAAATTTCATTATCTTCTTACCAACTGTAATAGTTTTATCCTCAAAATTAATATCATTCATTTTTATTTTAACTAAAGCTCTGGTATGTATTTTATATTCAGCAAATAAAATTAAAATTAAGCAATGTTTGTTATTTTCTTTTTTTGCCAGTTTAATCATTTGTGCATAAGATTCTCTGCTTATATTGTTTATATTTCTTTTTATTTCTTCATTATAGAGAATTTTTCTCACAAGCCCTTGGCACTTTTTTTTACCTGAGATTTCCAAAAAGTCTTCATACAAAATTAGACTTTTCAGCTTTATATTAATAGTACATACAGAATATCCTTGCTTTTTAAGATATATTCTATATAATTTTGTTTTCTTTATTCCTAGTTTATATATACATACTTTCTTTTCTTTATAATACTTGTCCACAAACTCGAAATATTCTTCCACATTTTTAATACACCATTTAATATATTCATTTTTTAGTTTGGGTCTTTTATTATTTAAAAAATCCGTAAATTCTTGTTCTACTTTTTTTTGTTTATTAATTTTTATACCATATGTAAAATTTCTATTATATAAAATAGACTTTTTAAAACTTTGCCTTTCTTTTCTACCTGTATCAATAAGAAATCTTTCAAAAATTCCAATTATGATTAATTTCGTATTAATATTTGCAATTATTTCTTTATTTCTATATAAATGCGTTCTATAGGCTAATAATTGCCTTTCACTTATTTTATATATACTTTTCTCTTGCGTAAAAGATTTTTCGAAGAATTCAAAAAATTTATTTACTATTTCTAAATAAAAACATATACATTCTTGTTTCAACTTTGGATTCTTTATTTTTAAATACTGTTTAAAATCATTAAATAATTCTTTTGGTTCCATTTCATTATCCTTTTTAATTATGTAGTATTTTTAATTCAAAAATTTGTTTATTTATGTAGCATTTTTTCTATGTTTTATTTATATTTTTTATAAAAAATGCAACATAAGTGTAATTATGTAGTATTTTTATTGATTATAAAAATTACTCTATACTTTGTTATATAGAGTACATATCTTATTTAATTTTTTTGATACTTTCTTTTAAAGATTCAATCATTAAATTCAAATACTCTTTGTATATATCTATAAATTCATCAAAGCTATTTGCTACAATTGTTTTGTATCCTTCTTCATTTTCCCATCCTAGAACTTTTTTAATCTCATTGTCTTCATATCTATAAACCTTTAATAGAGCTATTATAAAAAGAGCTTCATGATTTTTATTTTCAATTTCAATAGCCCCATCAATTTTAATATTTCCAAATTTCTTTCTGATTTTTTGTAATGTATAATTAATTAATTCTCTATATTTATCTTCTCCTAACATTTTTTCATATAATATTCTACTTTTCAAATTTATCACCTCTATATTATAATGATAATATTTATAT
>CALYAB010000031.1 GCA_944393395.1 uncultured Clostridia bacterium | reverse complement strand
TCATTTTCTATTATATATTTAAAATATTTTTTAATCAATAGATTTTTTTACAAAAATATGGTATTCTTATTGTAACAAAATCACATAAAACAAAGGAGTGAAATACATTATGGCATTTGATGGAATAGTTACAAAAGCTATCACATCTGAATTACAACAATTAATTGGTGGTAGAATTGATAAAGTTTACGAACCTGACAAAAACACTATACTTATAGGATTTTATTTAAATGGTTCTAATTATGCATTAAATATATCTACAAACTCACAAAACTATAGACTACATTTAACTACTCATCCTAAACCAAATCCTAAAACAGCACTTAACTTTTGTATGTTACTCAGAAAAAATCTAATAGGATTAAGAATAAAAAATATAATTGCTACAAATTTGGAAAGAGTTGTTACTATAGAATTTGAAGGATTTGACGATATTGATGATATTATAACAAAAAAATTGATTATAGAACTAATGGGTAGACATTGCAATATAATATTGGTTGACGAAAATAATATTATAATTGATAGTTTAAGACATATATATTCTTCTACTAATGAACTAACCAGAGATATAATACCTCATGTAAAATATATTTATCCATCTACAAATAAACTAAACTTTTTAGAGGTTTCAAATTTTAACGATTTTAGCTTGAAGCTAAATCTTGACTTTAATAAAACTCTTGTCAACAATTTACCAATGTATATCTCTAATGTATTTAATGGTATTAGCAAAAGTTTTATAAATAATATAATTAACAAATTGGAAATAGACATTTCCTCTAATTTAAATACTAATATCTTGGAAACTATCTATAATTATATTAATGATATTATTATGTGTTCTAATAGTCTAGCTTTAGGCTTTGACATTATTAAAGATTCTAATGGAAATATAAAAGATTATGTACTGACTAAGAAAAAATCAACTAAACCTTTTTCACTTAACTTTTTTGTAGACGACTATTATTTTAATAAAGAAAGCTCTGAAGAGCTTAAAATATACCGAAATAGTATTTCAAAATTAATATTATCAACATTAAAAAAATATAAAAAAAGGCTTTTTAATATTAATGAAAAACTAAAAGAATGTGACAATATGGATACATATAAACTATATGGCGAGCTAATCACTGCTAATTTATATAGAATTCAAAATTCGAATACTGACAAATTACAATTAGAAAATTATTATGACAATAACTCTATTATTACTATCCCCTTAGATAAAAGATATTCACCTAGTCATAATGCTAAATTATTTTTTAAAAAATATAATAAATTAAAAAATGCCTTATCAATAGTTGGTGAACAAAAACAAGAAACTTTAAAGGATTTGGATTATATAGAAAGTGTGATTTATGAATTAGAAGCTTGCTCAACAATTGATGACATAACAAACATTTTTGAAGAAATATCTGAAAGCTCAGTGTTTAAAGAAAAAACTGATAAATATAAGGAAAAGAAAAATCCTAAAATCAAAAAGTCTAAATTAACGAAAAATAAAAATGTGAATTTCAATCCTATAAAATATAAAATTGAAAATTATACTTTTTTAGTAGGAAGAAACAATACTGAAAATGACTATCTTACTTTAAAATATGCCAAAAAAACCGACTTATGGTTTCATACAAAAGATATTCATGGAAGTCATTGTATACTAGTTCTAAATAATGGTCCCTTGCCTGATAATGATATTTTGGTAAAATGTGCCGAAATTGCTGCATATCACAGTAAAGCTAAAAATTCTTCCAATGTACCAGTTGATATTTGTCAAGTTAAATTTGTTAAGAAACCTAATGGTAGCAAACCAGGTATGGTAATTTATAAAAATAATAAAACTATTAATGTAAATCCAAAAAATAGCTAAAGACAGAGGGGCCAGGTCGGTTGGTTGGTTGGGGACGTGCCAAAATGGACAATTTTTGTTCAAAAGGGACAGACCCTCAAAAATAATAAATAACATGATATATATCTATAAAATTATAATATACATGTCATGTTATTTATTTATTCACAAAAATTGAATTATGAGGTCCGTCCCTTTTGAACAAAAATTGTCCATTTTGGCACGTCCCCAACCAACCAACCGACCTGGCCCCTCTGTCTTACCAGAATATCAATAAAGTAAATGCTGTAGCCAAAACAACTTCAGAAGTTGTCCATCCCTCTGGAAGTATTTGTATTTCCTCAGCTTCTGGTTTTTCATCTAAAACACTTACACTATAATAATCAACATCATTTAATTTAAATAAAATTTCAAAATTTTGCGTTTCATTAGTTTGTAATTGGTTAATATCTATAAACTTTCTTCCTAAAAAAACATCCCTCTCTGAATAGAAATCAAATTCTAAATATTTACCACTTAAATTTTCTGTTTCTGAATTTGTAATTAGTCCTCTTATTCTTCCATTTACAAGTGTTGCCTCCGCTTGATATATATTAACTTGTGATATATTATCTTTTCTTTCTATTGGTCTATATGATGAATTTAATCCAACATTTATTAAAAACTCTGAAAATATCATAAATAATACTACCCACAATGCATATTTTAATAATGTTTTTACTCTATCCATTTTTATTCTCCAATCCTTATAATCTATACCTATTATACCAAAAGTCAACATAAATTTCAATATCTTAACTACTAAAGAATTACTTCCATGGTTACAGTTCAGTATCGAATCTCTCCAAAATATATATTATATTTTGGAGAGATTCGGCAATAAACTATAACCTTATAATTTTAATGGAATCTCTTTTCCCAAATAAACAGAATATATATACACCTTATCTACTTTTCTTTTTAAAGTCTTCTTCAATGCTGTTTCATACAATTCTAACTGTGCATAATACTTTTTTATTAACTCTTCTTCTTTTCCCTTCTCTACATAGTCTGTCTTATAATCTATCAAAACAATTTCATCATTACAATTTATATAATACAAATCTATAATTCCTTGAACCAAAATTTCCTCATCTATATTTTCATTATAAATATCTTTAGCAGGTATATTTATAAAAAATGGTCTTTCCTTATAGACTTTTTTAGCATTTTTTAACTGTTTCCAAATATTAGATTTGGTAAATTCTAATATTTTATATGGATTAACATTTTGTGCCTCTACATCTGTTATAATTTCTCTTTTTACTAAATCTTCTATTAAAATTTTTACCTTGTTTAAGTCATATTCTACATTTTCATCCAATCTTTGCATACACAAATGTACTAATGTTCCCTTTTGAGCACTAGTTAATTTTTCTTCTTTGTCTTTTCTTAAAAACTTAGGTTTATTAAAAGTTATTGTTTCTGCTGACTTATTTTCTTCTAAATGCGAATCTATCACATCTGTATTTTTTTCTTGATTTTCATCAAAGTTAAAGTTATCTCTGTTATTTGATACTTTCAAAGTATATTCATTTTTCATTTGTTTGATTTTTGTAACTGACATCATTGTAGGTATAGTTGTTGATAGTTTATATTTATATTCATATTCTAAAAGATTATTAAGTTTTTCAAGACCTTCTTTTTGTATGTTAGCATTATCCAAAATTTCTTTAACATTTATTTCATCTTCTTTTGGTTTTGAAAAAGATTTCAACAATTCTTGTTTATTGAAGACATTAAGTTTTAAAATATCATTTGCCTTATCTTTTTCATATAAGTAAACTAATAAAATCCAATCTAAATATTTCTTGTATTTTTTTACTAAAATATAATTTATTTTATCGTCTATTTTATTATATCTGCTAGCTTGTTCTTCCATCTTTTCAATTTCTTTATCATAGTCTTTCTTTAATCCTGTTATGTATAATTTTTCCTTTGCTCTAGTTAAAGCAACATATAAAATTCTCATCTCTTCTGATAAAGTTTCTGTAAATATTTTATTTCTAATCGCCTCTTTTGTTAAGGTGTCATATTGAACCTGTTTTTCATAATCTATATATTTTACACCTATTCCTAGTTCTTGATGTAATAATATATTTTGATTTAAATCCATCAAATTGAATTGCTTTCCTGTTGCTGATAAAAATACTACTGGAAATTCTAACCCTTTACTTTTGTGTATACTCATTATCCTAATAACATCATCATTCTCCCCAATTAGTTTGGCCGCTCCTAAGTCTCCACTACCTAAATGTAATTTTTCTATAAAATTTATAAAATTATATAATCCCTTAAAGCTTGCAGTTTCATACTGTTTTGCCCTTTCAAATAACATTTTTAAGTTAGCTTGCCTTAAATCCCCATTAGGCATTAAACCTACATATGTATAATAATGTGTATCAGAATATAATTTCCAAATAAATTCATCTAAAGACAAATATTCTTTATCTTTTCGCCACATTTCTAATTGTTCAAAAAAATGATCTATTTTATTCTTTAATTTTTTATCTACATTTATTCTTGCTTTTTGCATAGCTGTGTAAAAATTATCATATTTATCTGATAACCTAATCTCTACCAATTCATCATCTGTAAAATCACCTATATGTGACCTCAAAACAGTAACTAGTGGAATATCTTGAATAGGATTATCAATTATTTTTAATAAACTCATAATAGTCTGAATTTCTACAGAGTCCAAATATTCTTGTGAACTTTCTGAAAAAACTGGCATATCTAAATTTATTATTTCCTCTTCAAATATTGGTGCATTTACTTTTGTTGATCTTAATAAAATTACGATATCTTTATATTGGATATCTCTAAAACCATTTATCTTTTTATCAAACACTTGAAATTTGCTATCTATTAGCTCCTTTATTTTTTTTGCCACAAATCTAGCTTCAATTTGTATATCTTCTATTCTTTCATCTTCTATATCATTATCGTCTACATTTTCCTCTGTATCTTCAAATACAGCTTCTTCTTTTTCTTTTAAATCAATTACATCAATTTCTGTTTCTAACTCTTGATTTGTTTTAGGATAATTTGCACCTAAATTTAAATATTCTTCTTTGTTATATTCGATATCACCAAGACTTTCACTCATAATATCTTGAAAAATCAAGTTTGTAAAATCTAACACATTTTCTCTACTTCTAAAATTTTTAAATAATTGTATTTTTAAATCTTCACTTGCTTTTTTATCTTCTTTTAATCTATATGTTCTATATTTTGATAAAAATAATTCTGGCATAGCCTGTCTGAATTTATATATACTTTGTTTTACATCTCCTACCATAAAAATGTTATTATTATTAGAAATTGCTGTTAGTATATATTCTTGAACCATATTACTATCTTGGTATTCATCAATTGCAATCTCTATAAATTTGTCTCTATATTTCTTAGCAACTTCTGTGACTTTTATATCTCCATCTTCATTTTTTAATAAAATTTCTAGTGCAAAATGTTCAATATCATTAAAATCTACTATATTTTTATTTCTTTTTCTCTTTGAAAACTCTTCTCCAAATTCAAATATAATATTTTCTAATTTTAATAAAATATCATGCATATCATATATATCTTGATTTGCTTCTTTTGAATTATATATTAATATCTTATTTAGCTTTTTAGAAAATTTCTTTTTGATGTCATCTCTTACTTTTTTAGCTTGATCTTTTGCCTCTGAATCTACTTTTTGTCTTGGCCAAGTTGCAAATGTAAAATTCATATAGATTTGATATGCTTTATCCCAACTATTTATGTTTGTTTTTAACATTTCTAATTTATCTATGTCATCATAAATCGTTTTTGTATATTTTTCTAACTCTGGGTTTTTCTCTAATATTCTTTTTTGCTCTTTTAATGTATTTATATCATCTATAATTTCTTCTTCTATTTCCTTTAATAAAATCTCTCCCCATGGTCTTTTACTAAAATCTTTTTCTAATTCATTAATATTAAACATATCCACTTTTTCTTGTAACCATTTATTTGGGAATGGATTACTTTGTATATATGTATATATTTTTAAAATTAATTCTTTAAGAGGCGTATCATCTCTATAGCTTGTATAAGTATTTATTAACTTTGCAAAATCTTCATCTTGCTTTTCATATTTCTCTTCAAACAAATCTTCCAAGACCTCTTGTTTTAGCAATTCTATTTCTGTAGTATCTGCAATTCTAAAATTAGGTGATATATTTTCTAATTCAAAAAAATTATTCCTTACCACATCTAAACAAAATGAATCTATTGTACAAATACTTGCTTTATTTAATAATGTAATTTGTCTTTGCAAATTTTCATTTTCTGGATTTTCATCTAATTTTTTATAAATAGCCTCTAATACTCTTTCTCTCATCTCTGCTGCCGCTGCATTTGTAAATGTAACAACCAATAATCTATCTATATCTACTTTTTCATTTATTATTTTATTTATAATTCTTTCTACTAAAACTGCCGTTTTACCACTTCCAGCAGCTGCTGCAACTAGAATATTTGAATCTTTTTCTGTTATTGCCTGCAACTGTTCTTTGGTCCATTTAACTTCTGACATAGCATTACTCCTATTCAATAATTTGTTAATCCTTGCATTTTGCTGTTTTTTATAGTTATTGTTCAGTTTCCAATTTCTTGAAGGTATATATACTGAACTTTAACAAATTATATCATTACTCTTTAGCAATTACAACACAAATCTCGCCTTTCAAGAACTTTACGTTACTGGATAATGGTTGTTATCAATTAATTTGCCAGAATCATTGTAATTATAATATTTGAATTAATTGTGAATGTGATTGGAGAATTATTAGAAACTATTAAATGATTTTATGGAAAATGTTCGCGTCGAGCGATAGCGAGGATTAAGTGAAAGGGTGCCATAAAATTATTTTAGAGTTTCTTATAATTCGTATTGAGCCGAGCAATTTAATGAAAATATTATAATTACAATGATTCTGGATTATATTATTTACAAACCATTATCTAGTAACAACTTTACAACTTACTTATTAAATTCTGCAAAGCCAACTTCCTTGCACTTATATTATTCTTCTCCATTGAAGTTAACTCAGCTAAAGTCCTTCCATCATCTAACTCAAAAATTGGATCAAAGCCAAATCCATTTTTACCTCTTATGCTTTTAGCAATTCTCCCCTTTATCTCACCATTTCCTACTATATATTTTCCATTTTCATAATATGTAACACAACATTTCACACTTGCACTTCTTTCTGTATCATTTAAATCTTTCATTTTTTCTATAATATATTTATTTCTTTCTTCTGCTGTGGACTTTTCCCCTAAAAATCTTGCTGTATGGACTCCTGGCCATCCATTATATTTTTCTATACATAATCCACTATCATCTGCAATACAAGGCATATTTAGAAACTCAGAAATTTCTTTTGCTTTTTTCTTAGAATTGCCTTCAAAACTCTCTTGATCTTCTAACACATCTATACTGCAATTCATATCTTTTAATGATACTAAACGATAATCTTTTAAAATTTCTTTTATCTCTTTTAGCTTTCCATCATTATTTGTTGCTACTACAATCTTTTTCAATCTAATCCCTCTTTCTAAACTGTAAAATTATATCTTATATTTATAAAAGACAGAATAAGTAATTCTGTCTTTTAATTTATTATTGTCTTAGACAACAAGGTTCTGGTATACCAGACTGCAATCTTTAATTGCTATGTCAGGTCAGTTTCTATTTTATATTATATCTTCTATATAAAGCATATGATCCTATTCCTACTACTAGTAAAGCAACTACTGCTATAAATATTCCTTTTCCTATTCCTGCATATGGTAATTGAGTTTTTGTTGTTGTATTATTTCCTGAAATAGCAGTATTATTACGTGATGCGTTGTTACTTCCTCCAACTCCGTTCGTATTTGTATTATTTGTTCCATTTGTGTTTGTATTGTTTGTGTTTGTATCATTTGTATTTGTATTGTTGTTGCTAGGCTCATCTGTGTTTCCTGGATCTTCTTCATCTACAACATTAAATGTTAAAGTTATATCTGGACTACTTGGTTCTCCATATCCATTTGAAGTTATTATATTTGAAAAAGTTATACTTCCTGTTCCTGTTGCATTATCACTTACTTTTAATTGTAAAACTGCAAATTGTCCATCTTCAGTTAATATACTTCCACTTAGTATAAAGTTACCATTTGCTGAATCCCAAGTTCCTTGACTGGCAGTTATACTATCAAAGAAATCTGTATCATATTCAAAATTTCCTGCCATATCACTTGCTCCTGTTCCAGCATCTACTATATTAACTAATTCAACTACTACATTTATAGTATCTCCTGGATTTACCTCTGTTTTATCAGGTGTCATTTTTACTTCTGCAGAATATTCTGCTTTTACACTTGTTGATAACATTCCAATTACCATTATTGCAATTAATAAAATTAGTATTGTTTTTAAATTTGTTTTCATTTTTTCCTCCTTAATTTTTTATTTATTTTTTAAATTTAATTACACATTTTTAAATATCTTGAGCTCCTAAGATGACTTTTCTCATTATAGAAATATCATTTAAACTTATTGATCCATTATCTTCTATGTCTGCAGCTCTTTCATATTCTCCTTGTAAAAATTCTACTTTCAAATAATGTTTTCTTATCATTGAGAGATCTGAAATATTTACTTTTCCATCACTATTTAAATCTCCTATAACAATAAGTGTATATTCTTTTCCAGTATCTGTTGTCAATTTATATCCTGTTCCGATTAAATCTGAATTACTTAATTCTTTTCCTGATTTATCTGTTACTTTATATCCTATTTCTGTAAAAATTTTATTTTTAAATGTAGATAAATTTGTATCAGGAGATATTCTATCTATATTTCTAGAGTCATCTTCATTCACTTCATAATCAGATGAAGTAATTGTATCATCTATTGTATTCTTTATAGAAAACTCTATAGTTTTTTCATTTTCTGCTTTATCTATAGCTGTTAATTTATATTGACCGCTTTGTGTTATTTGCTGTCCATTTTCATAACTATTAACTATTGTTCCATCTTTTGTTAATGTAACCTTGTCTAAATTATCGTCTGTAACTTTTGGAGTTACTGCTTGTTCATATTCTTTATTATTTTCAACCCCTGTAATTTCAGGTGGTGTTTTATCTATATTTTGTACAGATATTTGTACTTCTGAACTATTTCCTAATTCATCTTGAAGATTTATTGTTTCTTCAGTATTTGAACTATATGTTTTTGTTATTTCTGTATTATCATCATTTGTAAACTCCCATCCATCTAACTGATTAGCTATTTTTTCATCAGTTGTTATGGTTACTACAACATCTTGATTTGTTATTCCTTCTATATTATATTTTACTGTTGCTTTTGGTCCTTCATTATCTATCCAATTTACTATTGCTCTTGCTTCTCCATCAAATCCATATTCATCTTGGTATATAAATGTGAACTCATCATTTTTAGTAAATACATATGTATTTTTTCCATCATTATTTAAAATTGTTGCTCCATTCCTATTAAATGTAATTGTCGCTGTTACATTTTCCTTTGTTTTATTTTGAGGATTATAAGTAATTGTTCCCTTTAATGCATCTGCTACTGAAAAAGTTGTTCCATTTGCTTGTCCGCCATTAATTATCACTCTTGCTATTTTATTTCCTAATTCTCCAACATTTATTTCTATTGAATTCCCATCACTTGAAAGTTTACAATTTTCTAATGTAAAATCATTAGAAGTATATACTTTACTGCTAGAGTCCTTAGAAGCTATAAATATTTGTGGTAGTTGTATAACAACTGTACCCGTTTCATTTTCATCTAACACCTGTGCTATTTTTTGCTGTTTTGCTTCAAAAGTTCCTCTTAAAAGTAATGATTCTATAGATGATACATCTGATATTTTATTGTTATTCATATATAAATCAATTAATGTTGTCTGATATCTGATAGGTGATATATCCTCAATCCTATTTCCTGATATATCTAATGATGTTAATGATAAATTAGTAATTGATTTTATATCTTGTATTAAGTTGTTTGACATATATAAATTTTTCAATCCTGAAAAATTTGATAATACTGATACATCTTCTATATTATTTCCAGATATATTTAAAGTATCCATATTAATATTTTTACTTATATAACTTAAATCTTCTATATCATTATTTGATATATTTAAATTCTGTAATGTTGATAAATTATCTAAAACTTCCAAACTAGATAATTTATTGTTTGCTAATGTTAAATTTGTAAGTTTTGGTGTCTTTCTATTTGCCGTAAGATTTGTTAAATAATTATTTAAACTATTTAAATCTTGTATATTATTTCCTGATAAATCTAAATTTTCTAATGAGTATAGATTTTCTATTGCTGTATATTTGTTATCAAGTTGATTATTTGCAAAATTTAAGGTTTTTAACTTAGTTAAATATATTATCTCTGAATCATCAGAAACTTTATTATTTGATACATTTAAACTTTCTAAGTTAGAGAAATTACTAAGTCCTTTCAAATTTTGAATTTCTGCACTAGATATATCTAATTCTTTTGTATTTGCTATTTCCCTTTGTGTTATATTTATAATATATGGAGCTCTTGCTATATATGAACTATCACTTATTTTTGAGCTTAAATATTTATATATTGCTGCATCTAAATTTGCATCTTCAAACCTTAAAGTTTCTATTGCAGTTGTTCCTGTAGAAATTTTGAAAGTTATTTTTGTACCATCTGCAGGTCCTCCATGAAGAGTAGTCGTTAATACATCTTTATCTGTTTTATCTGGAGTTATTATAACATTATAATATGGTGCAGTATTATATATCTCATCTTGGTTTAGTGTTACACCTTCTGTTGTAAATGAGGCATTTTCACTATAAGCTACACTTCCTTGTCTTTTTGCACTTTGCATTATATTTAATAATATTACATAATGATTTTCATTATTTTTCTTCTTATATATTGGCATATCAATTGTTTGATTTCTTAAATCAAGCCCTTTTGAAAAACTGAATCCTTCTATTGGACTTATAACTTGTACATGATTTCCTGCTAAATTTAAATATTCTATATCTGGTAAATAGCTTAATACTGATATATCTTCTATTTCATTATTAGCAAGTGAAATTTGTGTAGCTGAAATGAGATCTTTAGTAACTGTTTGTCCTCCTTGCGTAGTTGTTGTTCTAAAATAATTTATGTTGCTAAGATCATTATCATCTAAATTTACATATTCTAAATTATCTAATTCAGCAATTCCAGAAACACTTGTTAACCCATTCCCTTGAGCGTAAAGTTCTCTTAATTCTGTAATTCCTTTTAAGTTAGAAAAAGTTAATCCAGATTTAGTGGTATATCCTACATCTAGCTTTTGAAGTCCTCTTAATATCAATACATCTTCATCGTCAACTTCTTCTTTTTCAAACAAAGGACTTAAATTTGTTATTTTATCATTATTCAAATTTAATTCTACTAAATTACTACAAATTGTTATTCCTTCTATATTTGTAATTGCTGTACCTGCTATATTTAATACTCTTAATTGAGGCATTAAAACATCACTTATGTTTCCTAAACTTGAATTTTGAGATACATTTAATGAAGTTAAATTACTCAATGATTTTACTGCTGTAGCCGTACTTATAGCATTATTAGAAACATCCAAGGTTTGTAATTGTGTTAATCTTGATACTGGAGTAATATTACTTAATTTATTTGAGTTAATATTTAAATTCACTAATGCTGTTAATGAATCTAAACTCTCGATATTCCCTATTGAATTATTACTTAAATTTAATGTCTTTAACTGTGTTAACGTTGATAAACTTGAAACATTAGAAATTGAATTCTTAGATAAATCTAATGTTGTTAAACCTGTTAAACTTTCAATTCCCGATAAATCAGAAATTTGACAGCTACTTAAATCAAGTTCGTTTATTGTTGGAATATCATCTGTTATTATTTCTAGAGTTTTGGTTTCATCATCTTGTTCTATTATATTTTTCGATAATCTTGTCTTTAGATTTTGATATAAATTATAGTCTGAAAAAGTCACAGAGGTTGTTTCAACAGTTGCTGCCCAGACCATAAGTCCTCCATAATATATTAAAATTATAGCTAATAAAAAACATATTATTTTTTTTATTGATATTTTTACTTTTTTTTTCTTTCTTTTCATAATATCCCCCTTATCAAACTAGCTATTTCTTTTCTCTTAAATTATATCATATCTGTTTTTTTTGTAAATGTACTTATTTTTCGCTTTATTTTTTGTTTTTTTGCTAAAGCCTTTATATTCTCTGCTTTTCCTGATTTTTTTTTGCAAACTTTTTGTTTATATCATTTTTTTGACATTTTTGTTACAGAATTGTTACAATTCAATATTGTTGTTTTGTTAAATAGGAAAACTTGATTTTTCCTATTCAAGAACAATAGCAGATTTTTTCTATATAACAAAAAATTGCACAGCAATTTTTATGTGCAATTTCCTTTTTCATATGCAGTTCATTTTATTTTGCATTTGAATCATTTGAATTATTACCAAGGATTTTTACTCCACCAGTCGCTTCAACAGTTTTTGTTGCCA
The DNA here is from genome assembly GCA_944393395.1 of uncultured Clostridia bacterium. GTDB lineage: Bacteria > Bacillota > Clostridia > TANB77 > CAG-508 > CAG-269. Next base: position 5,749 of record CALYAB010000031.1, on the reverse strand, counting down.
TTTCTTTTATTTGGTTATATGCTTGGTCTAATTTATTTTGTAGTGACTCCTTCTCTGTATTAGTTTTTTGTAGTTCTTCTTTTAATGATTCTATCTTATCATTTTGTCTATCTATTGTATTTTGAAAATCCTTTTTTAATAACTCTATTGTATATTTATTTTCCTTTTGAATCTCACTTGTTGCTTCCTTCTTTCCTTTTTCGTATTCTGTTTGAAGTAGTGTTGGTATCTCTTCCACTTTATTTTCTAGCTCTTTAATATGTTCTACTTTTGCTTCTGCTTCTTCTAAAAGTGCTTTTGCTTTTTCTTCTCTTTCTGCTAATATCTTTTCTCTTTCATTTTTTTCATCTTCCCATTTATTATTTGCTATTTCCCTATCTCTCTTTAATTTATAATTGTATTCTTCATTTTCTCTGTCTCTTTCTAATTTAAGAGTTTTTGCTTTTAGATCATATTCCTTTTCTAATTCTTCTTTTTTGTTACTATATTCCTCTTCTAATTCTTTTATCTCATTATTTATCTTCTCTGTTTTAGAGTTTTTTTCGTTCTCCAGATTTGCCATATAATCTTTTCCTGCATTTATTATAACTACTAAATTACTCAACTCTTCTTCTATTCCGTATAGTTCTTTTAATTTATCTTCTTCCGCCTTTATTGCTATTTCTAAATCTTTAAATTTATTATTTAGCTCCTCAGAAAAAATTTTTTGTTCTACATTTTCTTTTGTTACTTTAATTGCTTCTTCTTTTTTCTTTTTTTCTTCAGCTTTTTGTGGTTCATATTTTGCTTTTTCTAATTCTTTTTCTCTTTCAAGCGCTTCATTTAATGCATCTAATATTTCTGCTTTTGTATTTTTTAATGTTATTTCTTTCTTTTTCATATTTACACCTTCTTTAAACATACTAATAATTTATTTAATAAATCATTAGTATGTTTATATCATGATAAGTGATATTTTTCAATGTTTTTTGATTTTTTAATCAATTTTTTCCTGATGATGTCATCTATATATATCACATATTAAAAGTATGATTATAATTGATATTAATATAATTAAAATTCTTTTATTCTTCATCATTTTGTCAAATTTTGATTTTATTCTAGCATAAAATATATTTTTGTATAACAAATTTGTTAGAAAATTTTAAGTAGCCTTATAATACAAATGATAAAACTTTAACCTCTACCTGTTACCTTTGCAGATATAACATACACCGGACAACCATAATTGTTGCATAATTGATGTGTTTCATCCTTACGACAGAATTTCATTTCTACAAATGAAGAAGGTACATAGAAAATATATAATTCTCTTGCTTTCTTTATATCTCCATTATTATCTTTATGCACAAGCCGATTATGTCCATGTTCTCTTACTGCAACTCCCTGATTAGGAACATACATACATGAAAATGTATGTATTGTTTTACGATACTTAATAGTACCTAACTTTTGTTCCCATACTTCATCTAGAATCCCATCACATACATCTACCTGATTTTTAAACCATTCTCCAGGATTTTGAGTTTTTAAGATTTTTTCAAGTTCATCAACAAAGTTTAAAAAAACTCTGTCGTTTTTTCTGGCTAAATCCCGAATCTCCTTTACTGAGTCCAAATTTAAAGTTTTCATTTTCATTGTATTTACCTCCTTAACAAATTTGTTTACAAGTTACTATATTCCAAACTTGCTCATTGGCAAGATAATTAAAATATGTGATTATTTTACCATATTTTATATGATTTTTCAATAAAAAAATTTTTTCATGCCTTTATCCTGAGATTTTTCAAATTTGTTTGAAAAATACTAAAAATATGCTATAATACGTATAGAAATAGAGAACCACAACAAAGTGGTCGCCGATTAGTGATATAAAATACACACTCTAACCGCCAATCAGAGTGTGTATTTCTTTTAGTTTACGAAATTATATATAATACAGCCATGTGTTTCATAACATGGCTGTACTGGAAAAATATTGAATTATCTACTTCTAAAGCTATAATCGTAAGCAGATTTCATAGTTCTAATTTCTCTCTGGCTTTTTTTAACTCTACATAATTGATAGATAATAGCATGAGTTTAATGTCATCTAAAGACATTGTATCCCAGCTAATAATTTCATCTACAATTTGGTGAACCAATTCTATAACAGTATGTGCACCATAGTCAGAAAAATGACCTACACCATACAAAAATTCACTATTGATGCCGTCAAGATATCTTACACAATACTGATTTTCATTAGGATTACCTTTTAACAGAGAAGAAATATCTGCATTGCTATCTTGACAAAGAGCCACTACTGCTTCCCAGAAATTAGGTTGTTCTCTTTCATCGATCCAACACGGAGTAGCTTTTTGCTTGATTAACCGTACATACTTTAAAGCTAATTCTTTTTCCATACCAACTTCCTCCTTTACAATAATTATTGTTAATAAGTTACTACCATATTTAAAACTTGCTTATTTGCAAGATAATTAAATTATGTAAATATTTTACCATATTTTATATGATTTTTCAATAAAAAAGACGTTTTGCACAAGATAAAGACATAAAAATATTGACATAATATTATAACAGCTTTTACAAGAATTTTTAAATTAATTTTAAATCAGACAGAAATTATATTTTAATTTCTGTCTGATTTAGGTTTCATTTAACAATTGTATATAAAACCCTCTGAGTCACAACCCGATAAGCTATGAGCAATTTGCACACCTTTTTTAGTCTTAAATGTAAAGTACAATTTATCTTCATCAACTTCAGACAAATCTGTAAATGCTCCTATTTTATAGCTCTGTCCTTCAAAATTCATGGCAACTGCATCTTTAGCATATCTAAGCCAATCACTTGCATCATCTTCACTTAAACCAGAATACCGTAATATTCCTATCGAAAATCCTCTTGCAATTGCTTCATTTGTAAAACGAGCCATGTTCGTGTTCTTTAGCTTATCATACCGCTTTTCTAAATCCTCTTGTGTTAAAATTGCCAGTTGTAACTTTTTCATAAACAATTCCTCCTTTACAATACTCATTGTAAAAAGTTACTAGATTCAAAACTTGCTTATTACAAAATAATCAAATTATACAAATATTTTATTATAAATTCCTCTTTTTTTCAATAAATTTCCATCAATATGTTTTATATCTTCAAAGGATTTATTATTATCCATATTTTTCAATAATATCATCTCTATTTCATAATATTTTTACAAAACTTTGATTCTATCATAATTCCTAACCTCCTATTAGTTATGACCTACCATCATAACTCGTGGGCTCTGTGAGGCTGAGGTGGTGTTTATGGTAGAATTTCTACTATTCCTAATTTTAGGATTTATGATTTCAATAACTATAAACGTAGCCTTATTGACTGTTGTATACATAATGTGGACAAATAAGGAATAAATAAAAAATTGATATAAGCATTGAAAGTGCTTAATTTTTTTGACAAGTTTTTCTGAATACCATCTATATTTTGTTCGTTATTTGCCATTGTTTCATAAATGTCTCTTAAAAATATATTGAATTTTTTAGTCGTTTCTTTTTCTTTATTATTTTTGTTCATTTTATTATATTGTTTTGTATCTTCATCAAATTCTTTTTCAAATAAGCATTTGCTAAATTGCGAATTATTACTCCACACATCTCCTGGTAACTCTAAATATTTTTCTGCCTCCTCTGAAATTATCTTTTTAAATCTTTTTTCATTTTATATTATTTTTTCAAAAAGTGGTTTGTATCTTTCGGACTTTATATAATCTCTAAATGCACACCAAAGTCTTTTATCAAATCTATGGAATTAGTTGGATTAAATACAAAATATCATAGATATAAACAACGCTTAACACAAGAAGAATATGCAAATAAAACTAAATTTAAAATGGCTTATATAAACTGGAGATGCCAATCTTACTTGTAAAAATACTGATTCAATCGCAGAATCCTTTGGAATAAAACCTATGGATTTATTTAATGAAGAAACTGCTAAAATGGCAAAAAAATTGCCACCAAGAGTTGATATGTATAAATAATCATATAACACTTTCTTTTAGTAATTTGTAAATATTTTTCCATGTTTTTCCTTGCTTAAATTCACAAAACTATAATCTTGGAGAAAAGGATTGGAAAATAATAAACTTTTATCTGATATAGAACTATTTTTAAGAATATTTAATAGTTCCTTTTTTCACTTAATTTATCTATTTTTAAGACTGTTTTCATAACCTTAAAACAATCCTTTTTAAAATCAAATAAACGTGCTATTGTTAACTTTTTTAAATTCGTATAGCATTATTCACTCAATACTTGTTCATAAAACTTTATTAATTCTGGTATAAGTGGTATTCTTTCTCTTATCTTTTCTATCTCTTTATCATTATTAATTATTTTTTCTATGTCAACTATATAGTGATAATAAAAAATCACATCGTAAACTAGAAAAACGAGTTAATCTCATCGATAAAGCTGAAAAAATTCAAAGTAAAAAACACAACAACTTGAAAATGATTATAATATTAAAGTTAAAGAATTAGAATAAAATTTTAACAAGAAATATGATAATTTATTATTGGATTTGCAAAAATTTTCCCATCAGTGAAGAAGATAACCTTATTAGAGATTTTCAAAAAGAAACCAATACTTTTTTAATCCAGAAGAAGAATTTGAATATGAAGAAAATCAAGAAGAAATAGATATATAAAAAAAGAAACCTCTTTCGAGGAAAAGAAAAATCTTTCTTTTTTGTTGATAATGTCAATCTCCTTTTTTCTTGCTATCGGTACACAGACACTGTCCAAATGTCATAATCTGGTATGCAACATAGAAATCAATACCAAAGAGTTTGGTTGCTCCCCAAGTTGCAAATAGAATTATGACAAGAGTTCCAGCTGTAGCTAAAACTACCAAGAAGGAAATTCCGTTGGCTTCAGCAGCACTATCAGTAGCAAGACCTACAATTATTAAAATCACAATAAGTGCTAAAATAATAATAATACCTGTGCCAAGATTGATATAAAGGAATGCCTTCCCTTGTTCTGTCAATCCAAATACATCTGATACCAAAAAGCTAAGTCCAAAGCAGATAAACCATAATGCAAATTTCTTCAACATAATCATGTCCTCCATTTTCTTTTATTGTTGTCTTCGTGTTATATATGTTAAACCAAAAAGTAAGAGGCTGTTTCCTCCACTAATTAGTGAATATAGGAATTAATCTGTATTAAAAATAATCCTAATAATATTATACTACAATTTAACATAAAAATCAAAGTCTTGTCGCTTTTTCAATTTTTTTGCTAGATTCAATACTTCTCATCATAATTGAATCAGTTTAACTGTGTCTTCTATTAAAGGGGGATAAATGGCTCGAGAATTTAACAGTTAATTAAATAAAAATTTGACCTGAATCCAATAATACTTGATTTCAATACTATTACAAAGGATATTTCCCCGAGCAAAACTTCCGAGCAGATTCCGACCAGAAAACAAAAATTAATGAATAATGACAAATAATTTTGAAAACAGATCGAATAATGAAAATAGCTAAAATGCAGTCATATCAATACTTTTAAATATTTTTGAATAAAAATAAAAAAAGCTGAAATTGGTTAAAATTTCAACTTTTTGGTGCAGATGGCCGGAATCGAACCGGCACGGTGTTTAACCACCGCAGGATTTTAAGAATTTAACGCATCTCATCTTTTACCATTAGATAACCTCTTTTAGTAATAGTTACTAACCTC
>CALYAB010000030.1 GCA_944393395.1 uncultured Clostridia bacterium | reverse complement strand
ATACCTAAAAAAGATGAAAAAATTATAAGAATTGTACCAATATCACCTACTGAAATAAAAACAAAATCAATTATAAATAAAGAAGATATTGAAACAAAATATGGAATTGTTACTTACAATCCTAACAAACCAAACAAGAAAGAAAATGATTAAAATGGAATTAAAATATACAAAAATTGGTGATTATGAATTACCAAATCTAACTTTAAACGATAATAAAAAAGGAATTAAGACTTGATTATTTAAAAGAACATAAAAAAGCACTTTACACTACACTTTTAATGAAAGATGGACTTACTAATCATCTTATTTCAGTAAGTAAAGATGCAGAGAATTTATTAAATAATTTGATGGAAAATTATAAAAAGTTAGATGAAAAACTATCTGAAAAAAGTAAAGAAATAAACCAACTTGAATGGATAAAATTGATGAATAATTATAAAAACACAGCAGAAGAAATTATATTAAAAGAATTAATTTATACAGAAAATGTGTGAGTACATACTCACATATTTTGTCTGGCAAGCACTGAATTTATACTCCCGTACAAATTCGTATATGAGAATTCCCATACCCTTAATGTTTAGAAAGGAGATTTCAAATTATGAGAATAAGAAACAATAAAGTTAATGTATTTTTAAGTGATGATGAAAAATTTATTTTAAAAAGAGCATCTTCAAAATTAAACATATCTCAATCTGAATATATTAGAAATTTAATTATAGGATATGAGATTAAAATTCCAGAGGTTAAAGAAGAACCAAAGCCTAAAAAAGAAAAATATATTATGGAGAATATTGTTAAAGCACTAGAAGAAAATATTGAATGCTTAATCAAAGTAAAAAATAAATTTCATTATCTTGGATATTTTGAAGATGAGCGAGCAATCGGTACTAAAATTGAATATTTAAAATTACAAAATACTACACTAAAAAAATATGTACCATCTGAAAATGATAAAGACAATGCCAACTAAGCATTGTCTTTATTAAACTCATTATTTTCTAAATATTGTTTTCTAAATTTAACATATATGAATAAAACAAAATATACAATTATAGCAAATAGAAATGTAACTTTTATTGAATTAGAGTTTTCTGGAAAAACTAAATAAGAAATTATTGGAAGTGTTGCAGTAACAATTCCTTCTATAAATCTTTCAAATGTAACATATGAAGTTTTGTAGTCTTCTTTTGAATGTTCATATATAGCTATATGATCAAACATCTCATAAGCACTATTCGCAAAACCAAGTAAAATATAAATTATTGGTAAGCAAAGGATTAATATATTGTTATTTAATGTAAATAATAATATAAAAACAAAAATATATATAATACTCATAGGTGCTAATACTTTATTCCATTTTCTATCTTGAGATTTAGTTGCCCAAAACTTACTAAATAATGCTTCTGAAAAATTAATCAAAATGTTTAAAATACTATAATATATATAATCAATGTTCAAATATCTTAATAAAAATACATTTAAATACATTATACCAATTCCATAAGCAAATCTATTTAAACCAGCTATAACAAGAATTTTTCTAAAACTTTTATCCTTTGCAGGTTTTACTACTGTTTCTTTAATTGTTATATTCTTTTCTTCAATCGGAGGTTTATAAGTAGTTATTTTAATAAAAATATCAATAAATGCAATTAGGAACACAATTGCAAATAAAATCATAAAACCATATAACTCATATCCATTTGCAGTAAATTTATCTAGTATAACTCCCATGATTAAACTAAATCCCATAACCAATGTATTTTTATAAATATTTCTTGTTGAAGCAAATTTAGTTCTATCTTCTTTTTTTACTAAAGTCATTCGCCAATTTACAAATGTAATATATCCTAATTCTCCAGTTATAGCATAAATAGAAGCAAATATGAAAAATAAGAATGTTCTAATACCAATATCATCAGTCAAAAATGGTATAAATGCAAAACATATAGAAGATAATCTATAAATTGTGTAATTTGTTAGTACAACTAATTTTGATTGACCAATTTTTGAAAATAAAGGCGCTGCAAATATTTGAATTATATTTGTTATAGTATCTAATACTGCATAAATTCCTATAGCAAAATTTGATAACCCAAGATAAACTGCGAACGCAGTAATAAATGAGTGACTTGTAATTTTATTATTTGCCGTATCTAAAACAGACGACGTTAAATATTTTTTATATTCTTTTTTATAATTCATTTAAAATCTCCTTTATAATTCATTTATAAATTGTAATTTTTTAATAGTATCATTACCAATAATTTCATTTGAAAGTTGTATTAACTTATCAAATAACATTATTTGTCCTTCGTGATGAGCATCTATGCCATATAATACTTTAACATTATAATTAGAAGCTATTTTCCAGAAATTAGCATTAGGATATCTTACATTATTAATTTCTTTTCTTGCTTCGCTAATAGATAAATCATTAAATTTTCCATCTCTATAAAAAATTTTTTCAAAAACGTCAGATAAATTTATTTCCAATGGAATATCATATTTTTCCGCTGATTTACAAATCATATGTGATATTTCACTTTCCATCTGGTTAAATGTTTTGCTATTTTTTAGAAACAAATCCGGGTGAGCAATAATATCAGGAATACCCAATTCTAATGCTTTATCAATATATTGTGCATATTTTATTAGTTCTGAATCAGAAAAGTTATTATTTCTAAAAGTTTTTAGATTTTTATCATCATCATAAATAAAATGTTGTCCTAATATAATTTTATCAGTTTCAGATTTTAAAATAAGTAAGTTTTTTTCTTCGCCTGGCAAATATTCGACTTCAAATCCAGTTTCTATTTCTATTTTGTTATTATATTTTTGTTTTAATTTAGTAATACTATTTAAATATTCATCTTTTTCAGAATAATCCATTCTTATATTAGGTCTTTTATCTAATATAAGTGGACTATGATCAGTAAACGCCATTTTTTTAATACCTAATTTTATATATTCTTTTATATAATCTTCATCTTTCATATCTAAATCTGCGTGTCCACATCTATATGTATGACTATGATAATTAAAATTTTGCATTGCATTACATCTCCCATTATTAAATCCTATAAAAATTATACAATAAAATGTCGTTTTTTTCCATACTCCCTTGAAAATATCTAAGAAAATGATATAATTGATTTGTCAGAGAGATTTAATCTAATCTTATAGTCTTAATTTCGTATACGTGTATAGTTAAGGCTCCAACGACGTTTCTGTTCGAACTTTTTTAGAACAGTGATATGAAAATCAATCAGTAAAATGGTTGATTTTTTCTTTTGAAAGAAAAAATCAATTTAACCGAAGAAATGAAAAATACAGATATGCTTTATTGGGTTGGTGCTATGAATTCTATAAAAAATCAGGCTGAAGAAATTGTTCTTAGCGAATTGATGCATAGTTAATAAAATATTCAAGAACTATGGAAATATTGTCAAAACGTGATATAATATATCAAACTTTGATAGGAGGAAAGCAATTATAGTGAAAAAAGCATATTTAGAATGTTTGAAAAAATTAAGAACTTTCAGGAAGTCTTTATTTGGAGATATAGATAAAAAACGTGGAAAGATGTATTTTACTTGGTTAAAAGATAAAACTGAAAAAGTTATGAACGAAAAAGATGAAAATTATATTTATACAAATGTAGTAAATTATACACTTCCTAATTATGTTATTACACAATATACATTTAATAAGTCAAATAAAGCTATAAAGAATATTATCAAGAAAAATTATAGTTTTAAAGAAAACAAATATACTTTTAATAATCCTAAAATATCGGTTGATGATGTTAAGTTGTTAATGAGATATGTTTTGTTTAAAAGAGGTAATGTTATTTGGCTAGATTTTGGTTTTAATATAGGAAATGAATTTGGAGGTATGCATCCAGCTGTTATATTGAAAAATTTTGACAATGATTTATTTGTTGTTCCAATTTCTTCAAAGAAACCACCAGAATATATAAAAATAGAGCAGGATTTGAAAGATAAAAAAATAACTAAAGATGAGTACCAAAAAAGAAAAGAAGTTATTACAGAAATAATTGAACTTTCAAAGATAAATGGTTTCAGAAATATGTTAAGGTGGGCTCGAATTACTAGAATGAAGAAAATTAGTATGTTAAGAGTTAATTTTTCTGGAACAATTGGTACATTAGATGGTATTGATATGGATGCAATAGCAGAGAAAATCTCAATAGAATTAGGTAATAAAAAGACCCAATAAGAAGAAAAAATAGGTGTATAAATTATTGACATTTGGAATAAAATATAGTATCATAGTATTAGAAAGTAATCAATAAAGATTGCTATGAAAGGGATGAAAATCTCAGTTAAATTGCTATGAAAGATGACCAGTAGCTAATACTGGTCATCAGTTGTTTTATTAACTAAGCTTATTTTATATGATTATTATTCATCTTATTTATAAACTACTACTTTTGGAAAACAAGTAATATTATATTTTTTACAAGTTTTGCATTCTTTATCTACGGCTAGAGTTTCGATAAAATTTTTATTTTTATATATAGAAATAGATAATGCACTAATTACTTGTTCTCTTTCTAATTCTCCATATTCTGCCCATTCAAAATATTCAAATTCTGTACCATTATCTTTGTACAAGTGTACTTAACAAAGTGGTCTCCGTATCCAGATTCATATGATTGGTTCAAGGATGACGAGATGAAGGGAGTATGCTTAAATGTAGAGGGAGTGATAGCAGGAACTCTGAGCCCCAGTGAATGTTACAATATTCAAAAGCCATTATATTGTCCTAAACTTGGTCGTGAATTAAGTGATGAAGAAAAGAAAGAAGCAACCAAAGACCTTGACTGGGCCCAAAAAAGATTTAAAAAGATATAAATTTTTGGAAAAAGGAGATGTTATTTGATAAAACATCTCCTTTTAATCGTTAAATGAGAATTAATGCTAATTTTTAAATAATTATTGGAAAAAATGGAGAAAAATGATATACTATGTTTGAAAATATGAAAGGAGAAAAAAGGTTGAAAATAATTATAATTTTATTTCAACCGAGATTTGTGTGTTGGGAAAGGAGTGAATAAAAATATGAAAAATATCAAAATATTTGCATGTAGAAGTGCAGAAAATTTCACAAAAGAAATATGTGATTATTTAAAATTACCTATGGGAGAGATGGAAATATTAAAATTTAAAAATGACAATACATTTGTTCAAATCAAAGAAACAGTTAGAGATCAAGATGTTTATATTGTACAAACAACAATGCCACCAGTAAATGAAAGAGTAATGGAATTACTAATAGTAATAGATGCATTTAAAAGAGCATCAGCTAAAAATATAAATGTAGTTTTACCATACTATATTTATTCAAGATCAGATAAAAAAGATCAACCAAGAATACCTGTAACAGCAAAACTAATACAACAATTACTAGAGGCAGCAGGGGCAACAAGAGTAATAACATGTGATTTGCATAATCCAGCAATACAAGCATATTTTAATATAAATTGTGATAGACTATCAGCACAAAATATATTGCAAAAATATTTTAAAGAAAAAAATTTGAAAGATATGGTAATTGTTGCAACTGATGCGGGAAGTTCAAAAAAGGCATATAAATATTCAGAATATTTTGGTTGTCCAATAGCGTTAATAGATAAAAGAAGAGAGGGAAATGATGATAGGGCTATAGCAACTACTGTTATTGGTGAAGTAGAAAATAAAGAAGCAATAATATTTGATGATGAGGTAGATACAGCGGGATCATTAATTGAAACAGCTAAAATATTGGAAAAGTTTAATGCTAAAGAAATTTATGCAGGTTGTACACATGGAATATTATCAGCAGACGCAGTAGAAAGAATAGAAAAATCACCTATAAAAGAGTTAGTAATAACAAATACAGTACCATTAACAGAGAAAAAGAAAATAGATAAAATAAAGGTATTGACTATAGCTCCATTGTTTGCAGAAGCAATAAGAAGAATAAATGAAGCAAGGCCTTTGGGTGAGCTATTTGTTTTGGAATAAATAATAATTTTGAATATAGTAAAAAATAAGGCCGAATAAATGAATTCGGCCTTATTTTTTAGTCAGAACATCGAAAAATGTGAAACCCAAGTCCAGAATTGTAGACAAGAAAGCCTTTTTTATATAGACGGTTTAATGCCTCCTTTAGATTCTCAAGGGTATAGTGCCCTGAGATTTTTTTCGTTTTAAACATATCCAAGTCGCTGGCATAAATTAAATTTCCTTCCTTGTCTAAGGAAATATCTAGTATTTCCAAAATTTCCCCTTCCCGAAAAAGATTGGGAATTATTTCGACTAATTTTTCGACTTGACATTCATTGAATCCTTCAGCTATAAATTTTTTTTCTGTCATTTTTTTCCTCCTGTAATTTCCAAAAACGGTATTTACCTGTTACAATAATAATTATATCATATTTACATAAAAAATACAAGGAACTTCCTAAAACAAGCTTTACATAAATTGACATATTTGTATAAAAGTGTTACAATATTAATCTAAAACTATGGAATTTCTGGAAAAAATATGCTAAAATATATAATGTTAAAAATATTATATAAAAAATAAAAATAAAATTCACATAGAAAGGATAAAAAAATGGGATTTTTCGATAAATTAAAAAATGGTTTAAACAAAACAAAAAAATCATTTGATGAAAAAATAAATAATGTATTTAGTAGCTTTAGAAAAGTTGATGAAGAATTTTTAGAGGAATTAGAAGAGATATTAATAATGTCAGATATAGGAATGGATACATCAGTAAAAATAATTAACAATTTAAGAGAAAGAGTAAAAAAAGAAAAAATAGAAGATGAAGAAGATGTAAAAAAAGCTCTAAGAGAAGAAATGAAAAAAATATTAGACATAACAGATATAGGATTAAAATTAAATACTAAACCATCTGTAATATTAGTAGTTGGAGTAAATGGAGTAGGAAAAACTACATCTATAGGAAAGATAGCTAATAGATTAGCAAAAGATGGAAAGAAAGTAGTAGTTGCAGCAGCAGACACTTTTAGAGCGGCAGCAGTAGAACAGCTAGAAATTTGGGCAAAAAGGTCAGGTGCAGACATTGTAAAAAGAGAAGAGGGAGTAGATCCCGCTTCAGTTGTATATGATGCAATAAAGATAACAAAAGAAAAAAATGCAGATGTATTAATTGTTGATACTGCAGGCAGACTACATAATAAAAAATACTTAATGGACGAGTTAAATAAAATACAGAAAGTAATTAATAAAGAGATGAGTGAAGCAGACAAAGAAGTATTACTTGTAATTGATGGAACAACAGGACAAAATGCAATATCGCAAGTAAAAGCTTTTAAAGAAGAAGCGGATATAACTGGATTAGTTCTTACAAAATTAGACGGAACAGCTAAGGGCGGAGTAGTAATTGGAATCGTAGAAGAAAATAAAATTCCAGTAAAATTTATTGGAGTTGGAGAACAAATTGATGATATGGAAATATTTAATTCAGATGATTTTGTAAAAGCTATAATATAAAGTTGGAATGTTTTGGCATGTTCCCAATGTTCCAAAATAAAGGAGGTATTGATTTTGGAAGAAGAAAAGAAAAATAATACAATAGAAAAAGAAAATCCAAATAAGGAAACTAAAAAAACAAAGATAAAAGATAATAAAAAAAGTAAAATTAGAATGATTTTAGTAATTGCTTTTGTGTTAATATTTGCAATAGTAACATATATACAAACAAGAGGAAGTTATTTAGAGTATCTAGAATTAGGAGAAAACTATATAGATATTTTTTATACAAATATAATGTATAGATATTCAATAATGGCAATAAATTTTGTGCTTTTATTCTTTATTATTTATATGACAAATAGAGGGATAAAAAAAGGCTTAAAGGTATTTTTTGATAAAGAAAAGAAGGAAATGCCAAGATTATTAAATAAGTCTATTGCGTTAGTAATTTCTATAGTGGTAAGTGCAATTATGTCAAATATTATGATGCAAAAAATCATGCTTGTAATTGGAAATGCATCATTTGGAATAACAGACCCAATATTTGGTTTAGACATTGGATATTATGTATTTCAAAAACCAGTTATAGAAATGATTGTATATTATTTGCTAGGAATAATAATTGGATTAACAGTATATATGGCAGCATACTACATAATTGTATTTAATAGATATTTTGATGGCGTAGATAGTCAGATGTTAAAAGAAAGTTTATTTATGAAAAAACTAACAAGAAATATTTTATTAATTATAATAGGAGTAGCAGCAATAACAATTTTAAGTACACAAAATTTAATGTTTGGAAAGATATTAACAATTGATGATAATATAGAAATCAATGGCGCTGGAATGACAGAATCTACTATAAAATTATGGGGATATATAATATTTGCATTTGTAATAGTAATATTTGCTTATAGAGCTTTGAAAAGCTTCAAAAATGGTGATACTGCAAAAGTATTAAAAAATCTAGCTGTAATACCAATATATTTAGTATTACTATTTGTAGTAATGGTAGGATTTGATTTGATTTTTGTAAAATCTAATGAATTAGATAAAGAGAAAAACTATATTGCACAAAATATAGAAAATACTAAAAATGCATATGGTTTAAATATTGACGAAAAGAGTGTAGAATATTCAGGAACTGTAACAGAGGAAGAATTAAATTCAAATACAAATGTAATAAATAATATACCTATAATAAGTGAAGAAGCAGTTTTAACAACATTAAAGAATAATCAAACAAGTACAGGTTATTATACATATAGAAATGTAAATTTAGCAAAATATAAGATAGGTAATGAAGATAAATTAGTATACTTATCTCCTAGAGAAATAACAAGTTCAGACAGAACATATAGTAATAAAACTTATGAGTATACTCATGGAATGGGAGAAATAATCACGTCAGCGACAGAAAGTACAGAAACAGGAAATATAGAATATGTGCAAAAAGATGTATCAGGAAAAGATGAAGTGGTAAATATAGAAGAGCCAAGAATATATTTTAGCACAGATGATAATGCAATAATAGCAACAAATACTAAAAATAAACAAGAATATGATTATACAGATGAAAGTGGAAAAGATGTAACATCATCATATAATGGTGAAGCTGGATTACAATTAAGCTTTTTAGATAGATTAGTTTTAGGATTTTATAAGGGAAATATAAACTTAGCTTTTTCTAATGAAATAACAAGTGATAGTAAAATATTGATAAATAGAAATATAATAGAAAGAGCAAAAAAAGCATTACCATACTTAATGTATGATGAAGATCCATATACAGTAATTGGTGATGATGGAAAAATCTATTGGGTACTTGATGCATATACAATATCAAGTAGTTATCCATATTCACAATACTTAGAAATAGAGCATGAAGATCAAACAAGGGATATAAATTATATAAGAAATTCTGTTAAAGTAATAATTGATGCATATAATGGAACAATGAAATATTATATTACAGACAGAACAGATCCAATAGCTATGGCATATAGGAATATATATAATACTTTATTTGTTGATTTAGACGAAGAAATTCCAGAAGACATATCACAACATTTTGTATATCCAGAATTTTTATATAATGTGCAAGCTGAAATATTAAAAATATATCATAATGTAAAGCCAGATGTGCTATATAGATCAGATGATTTATGGGACTTTGTAAAATATAACAATTTAAATACTACAAAAGCATCAGGAACATATTTAGAACCATATTATACAATGGTAAAAACTGATGGTGAAGACAAGTTAGGATTAATACAAATTTATACACCTAATGATAGACAAAATATAATTTCATATTTGGTAGGAACAACAGATGGTGGTACAAATAAATTGAATTTATGCAAGTTTTCAGCTGATAGTAATATAGTAAGTCCTACACAATTAGACCAACAAATAGAAGAGGATGAAGCTATATCATCAGAACTAGAAACATTAGAAACGACTGGAACAAGAATAACAAAGGAAATGATAATAGTACCTATAGGAAATACTTTATTATATGTAGAACCTGTATATCAAACAATGATAAATGAATCAGAAATACCATTATTAAAAAAGGTAATAGTTGCATCAGGTAATAAAGTTGCAATAGGTGATACTTTACAAGAAGCATTGCAAAATTTACTTTCTAATTATGCTGTAGATATAGAGGTAGAAAATACAGAGGATATAGATGGCTTGATAGATTCTATCATAAAAGCAAATCAAAATTTGAAAGATTCTACAAATAATAATGATTGGGAAATGATGGGAAGTGACATTGAAAAATTACAAACACTAATCGATTCCTTGGAAAGTTTGAAAAAAGAAGAGGAAGATACTTCAAATAATACTAATACAAATAATATTGATGAAACAAATATAATAGATAATAATGTAAATCAAAGTAATGATATTAATGTTACGGTAAATCAAAATGTTGAATAAAAAATGTCTAAAAAATCCACTATATATATAAGGTGGATTTTTTATGTTTAAATTTTTTAATAATATCAAAAATAAAAAAATAGATATATTAAATTCTTCAATAAATAATTTATTGGAGGTCTTTCAAAAATCAAATATAGAAGAATGGACCTATATTTTTGGGAGTAAAAAAGAAATAATAAAAAGAAATTTGATAGCAGGAATTTTTAGAGGTGTAGGAATAGGTATAGGGGTTACAATAATAACTGCGATTCTAATTCTCATATTGCGAAGGATTGTGGCGTTAAATATTCCAATAATTGGAGAATATATAGCAGACATTGTTGAAATTGTACAGAGAAGCAGATAGAAGTTATTTTTGTTTACAGGAAAACTTGATTTTTTCTATACAACAAAAAAAGTGTGAATTGAGATTTTCTCGATTCACACTTTTAAAAAATATATTTATGTTAGTTTTAATTTATAAAAAACTTTTTTACCTTTTTTTAGTATAGCATATCCTTCAGAAAAATCTTTTTCAGAAAGAGTATAATTAATATCTGAAATTTTTTCATCATTTAAAGAAATACCACCTTGAGAAATTAACGTTCTAGCTTGACCTTTAGATGGAGCAATTCCAGTTTTTATAATAGCATCTATTAACGCAATATTAATATCTTCTAAATCTACAGATGGCATGTTTTCTAAGCTACCAGTTCCATTAAATAATGCATTAGAAGCTTCTTCAGCTTTTTTAGCTTCTTTTTCTCCATGAATCAATTTTGTAATTTCAAAAGCAGCGACTTTTTTAGCTTCATTTATTTTTTCATCTTTCAAATTTGATAATTTATTAATTTGTTCAATAGGAAGAAAAGTCAACATTTTTAAGACTGTATCTACAGAACTATCTTCAATATTTCTCCAATATTGATAAAATTCATAAGGTGAAGTTTTATTAGGATCTAGCCATAAGGCACCTTTTTCTGTTTTTCCCATTTTTTTCCCTTCTTTAGTAGTAAGCAATTTGAAAGTTAAACCAAAAGAATCATCTTTACCAATTTTTCTAATTAATTCAACTCCACCGATTATATTAGACCATTGGTCATTTCCGCCCATTTGAAGTTTACATCCATATTTGTTGTATAAATATAAGAAATCATATGATTGCATTAACATGTAGCTCATTTCAAAAAAAGTTAAACCTGTTTCTAATCTTTGTTTATAACATTCTGCAGAAAGCATTCTATTAACAGAAAATAAACTACCGATTTCACGAACAAAGTCTACAAATTTTAAATCCAAAAGCCAATCAGCATTATTAACAATAATTGCGGCATTTTCTCCTTCAAAACTAACAAATTTTTCTACTTGCTTTCTGATACATTCAACATTGTGATTAATTTCTTCTCTTGACATCATTCTTCTCATGTCAGTTTTTCCGAGAAGGATCACCTATTGTAGCTGTACCTCCTCCAACTAAGATAATAGGTTTGTGACCACATTTTTGCATATGGCTTGCAACCATTAAAGAAACAAAATGTCCTACATGTAAACTATCAGCAGTAGGATCAATTCCAATATAAAAAGGAACAGATTCTTTGCTAAATAATTCTTTAATTTCTGTTGGATGTGTTAATTGTTCAATATAACCTCTTTCTTCTAAAATATCAAAAACATTTTTCATTCAAATTCAACCCCTTCAAAATATAATTAATAAAAATTAATATTTCATACTTCATTTTTATAAAGAAAAAAACGGACCAAAGATTCCGTTTTTAAAATTAATTTAAAGTAATACCATTGTTTCCTAAATTACCTTTTTTCCCAATATTATTAATTTCTGATTTATATTGTTTGAAATCTTCATATTCTAAAAATCTATTTAAATTTTTTACTGAAACTCCTATTTGACCAGAAATTGTATCTAAAGAATCGTTTAGTCCGTTTTTTTCTACATAGTTTACAAAATTAGAAAATTCCATACCATCTTTAGCACTACATTTTGGACAAACATCTCCTTGTGATACGTAAAAACTTCCACATCTACTGCATCTATTAAATTCCATAACATATTCCTCCTAAAAATTTTTCTTTTGATGATTAAATTCGAACATATTCTATCATAAAATGATAAAAAAATAAAGAGTTTTTATAGGAAAAATTGACATTATCCTAAAATTTATATACAATAAGAAAGAGTAAATATGAAATGTAATTTAGAAAAGAGAGGAAAGTAAAATGTTTGAAAACACAATTTCTATGCAAGATATATTTTCAACAAGAAATTTTATTATATATTTAGTAGTCATCAATATTATTGGTTTTTTAATTATGTTTATTGATAAGCAAAAAGCCAAAAAAGGTGCATGGAGAATTCCAGAAAAAGCATTGTTTATCGTAACTGCTTTAGGTGGTGGGATAGGAACAATTGCAGGAATGTATACCTTCAGACATAAAACGCAAAAACTACAATTTGTTGTTGGATTACCATTCATTACAATTTTAGAGATTATATTAATTATATATTGGTTCTTTTTTTAATATATAGTTAGAACCAATTTGTTTTTCAATTATAGAAAATGCAATTTATTATGATGAGAAAAATAGCACACGATTTTATTTTTGTAAAATTATGTGCTATTTTTATTTTATTATCTTTCAAAATCTCTTTCTATATTTTTAATGGCTACTTTATATCTTTCTTTAAATTCATCTACTTTTTTATCATATAATGATAAATGTTACTATTTTATGTGTAATTACTCGAAGGTATATAGAGTATACTCTGAATAGCAACTGATAAGTCTTGCTTAGATAATTTGGTACACATAATTAGAAAAATAAATTTATAAAAAATAAAAAATATGAATAAATGAAAAAGAGAATGTGAACAACTCATGAACGCAAAAATAGTATTTTCAGTTATTCACAAAGTTATCCACAGTATCCACAACTTTAAAAAGTGGATAAGTATTACAAATCACAGGTTTATACCGTATACATAAAACAAGAAAAATAAGACATTTGTAATAAAGATGAAAGAAAAATGTAATAAAAAGATGCAAAAAATGATGAAATTAAAAGAAAAATATAGAATAATACATAAAAATAGATGAATTTGTATATCTTAACCAAAATACATGAAATAAATATGTAATCTTAATGTAATTGGAAAAAAGCAAAAAAATAAAATAAAATGTAGAATAAAAAAATATAGTAGCTGTGGATAACTTTGATATATGTGGATAACAATAAAGAAGTAAACAAAAACATTTTTTTAGAATATAATGTAGTAAATGATAATAAAATGGAGATGAATTGATATGATAAGCAAAATAAAAAAAATAATAAAAAACAAATTATATAGAGAGATGGAAGAAGGAGATATAGTAATAGATGAATTAAAATCATATCAAAATAATGGGGCGGTAGTTGTAGATGTTAGAAGTCCTCAAGAATATGAGGAAGGACATATTGATGGAGCTATATCTATTCCAGAATATAATATAAAAAAGAATGTGGAAAATATATTAAAAGATAAAAATGAAAAAATAATTGTGTATTGTAGTTCTGGAGGAAGAAGTAGAAAAGCACAAAAAACATTAAAAAAATTAGGATACAATAAAGTGTATAATTTATATAATGGCATTGAAAATTATTTTTAATTTCAGAAACATTGAATATTAATAGAATTTATGCTAAAATATCAAATATAAGTTATAAAAATGGAGGAAAAATGGACAATAGACAATCATATATAAGAAATTTTAGTATAATAGCACATATAGACCATGGAAAATCTACATTAGCAGATAGATTAATAGAAATGACAGGAGTATTATCTAAAAGAGAAATGGAAAGTCAAGTTTTAGATAATATGGAAATTGAAAAAGAAAGAGGGATAACAATAAAATCCCAAGCTGTCAGAATGATATATAAAGCAAAAGATGGACAAGAATATACATTTAATTTAATAGATACACCAGGACATGTAGATTTTAACTATGAGGTTTCTAGAAGTTTAGCTGCTTGTGATGGAGCTGTTTTAGTTGTAGACAGTAGTCAGGGAGTAGAAGCACAAACATTAGCAAATGTATATTTAGCTATAGATAACAATCTAGAAATTTTACCAGTTCTAAATAAAATAGATTTACCAAATGCTAGAGTAGAAGAGGTAAAAAATGAAATAGAAGAAATAATCGGAATACCAGCAGAAGATGCGCCCTGTATATCTGCAAAAACAGGTTTGAATGTAGAAGAGGTTTTAGAAAGAATAGTAACAGATTTACCAGCACCTAAAGGTGATGAAAATGCAAAAACCAAATGCTTAATATTTGATTCATATTATGATAACTATAAGGGAGCTCTAGCATATGTAAGAGTAATAGATGGAAAAGTAAAAGTTGGTGATGAAATAAAATTAATGGCTACAAATAAAGTATATACTGTTACAGAAGTTGGATATTTTGTTCCAGGTTCATATATGCCTGTTTCAGAAATCAAAGCAGGAGAAGTGGGATATATTGTAGCTAGTATAAAAAGTTTATCAGATATACATGTTGGAGATACAATAACATTAAAAGAAAATCCAGCAGACGAACCTTTAAAGGGATATAAACAGGTAACACCAATGGTATATTGTGGACTTTATCCAGTTGATGGTAGTCAATATGAAGAATTAAAAGAAGCATTAGAAAAATTAAAACTAAATGATGCTGCTTTAGAATTTGAGCAAGAGACATCAGTAGCATTAGGATTTGGGTTTAGATGTGGATTTTTAGGGCTATTACATTTAGAAATAATAGAAGAAAGAATAGATAGGGAGTTTGATTTAGGTTTAATTACAACAGCACCATCTGTTATATATAAAGTACATAAAACAACAGGAGAAGTAATTGAATTATATAACCCAGAAGATTTACCAACTCCTCAAGAAATATCATATATAGAAGAACCGTTTGTTACTGCAAATATTCTAACACCAAAAGAATATGTAGGAAACATTATGGAACTTTGTCAAAGAAGAAGAGGAATATACATAGATATGAAATATTTAGATGAAAATAGAGTTACTCTAATATATGAAATGCCTCTTAATGAAATAATATATGATTTCTTTGATAATTTAAAATCTAAAACAAAAGGATATGCATCTTTAGATTATGAATTTAAAGAATATAGAAAATCAGATTTAGTTAAACTAGATATATATATAAATGGAGAAATTGTTGATGCTTTGAGTTTTATAGTACACAAAGATAGTAGTTATGCAAGAGGAAAGAAAATGGTAGAAAAATTAAAAACAGTAATTCCAAGAAAATTATTTAAGATTCCAATTCAAGCAGCAATTGGAGGAAAAATAATTGCAAGAGAAACAATATCAGCAATGAGGAAAGATGTTTTAGCTAAATGTTATGGTGGAGATATTACAAGAAAGAAGAAGTTGTTGGAAAAACAAAAAAGAGGAAAAAAGAAAATGCGTGAAATAGGAAATGTTGAAATACCACAAGAAGCTTTCTTAAGTGTACTTAAATTAGATGATGAGTAGAGATGACATAAAAGAAAGTTAACTGTAAGAATAAAAGATTATGAAAAATAAAAGGTAAAGGTATATGTAAAATGAAAAATAATTATAATCAAAACAAAAGTAATCAAAGTAAAAAAGAAATTAACTATGATGATCAAGTAGAAGGAAGAAATGCAGTATTAGAATTACTAAAATCAGACAAAGATATAAATAAAATATTTGTTACAAAAGGTGAAAAGCATGGTTCTATAAATAAAATAATATCTATGGCGAAAGAAAAGAGAATAGTAATTGTAGAGAAAGATAAAAAACAAATGCAACAAATGGCTCAAAATGAAAATTATCAGGGAGTAATTGCAATAGTTCCACCTTTTGAATATTGTGAAATAGAAGATATATTAGAAGAAGCTAAAAAGAAAAATGAAAGTCCATTTATATTAATATTAGATGGAATTGAAGATCCACATAATTTGGGTTCGATAATAAGAACAGCTGAGACAGCAGGGGTGCATGGAATAATTATTCCTAAAAGAAGAGCAGCGACAGTTAATAGTACAGTAGGAAAAGTATCTGCTGGAGCTGTAGAATATATGAAGATTGCAAGAGTAACAAATATATCAAATACAATAGAAAAATTAAAACAGCAAGGCATATGGATTTGTGGGACAGATATAAATGCAAATAAATATTATTATAAAGAAGATTTTACTGGACCTATAGGAATTGTAATAGGAAATGAAGGTACAGGAATTAGTGAAAAAGTCAAGAAAAATTGTGATTTTTTAACTAAAATCCCAATGAAGGGAAAAGTTAGTTCATTAAATGCATCTGTTTCAACAGGAATAATAGTATATGAAGTAGTAAAACAAAGAACTAAATAGTGATTGTGTTAAAGGGAGGAATAAACATATGATGCCAAGAAGAAAAAGAAGAGTTTTAATATTATCAATAGTATTGCTTATATTATTAATATTATTAATAGTTTTTCTAATATTATATAATACAACAGATATGTTTAAATCAAATGATGTTTTATTTGATAAATATGCAAAACAGTTATTTGATAATACGAAAAATATTTTTAACCAAAGCAATATGTCAGAAATGAATGAAATTTTAAGCAATAATAAATTAGAAGCAGATACTTCTATAAAAGTAAAATATGATGAAAATGGGAATACAGACAATCCAATAAATAACATTCAAATGAACATAGAAGAAAAGAAGGATGAAACATCAAAGTATGATTATAGGAATGTATCAATAAATCAAACTGAAGAGAAAATGTTAGGTGTAGAATATATTCAAGAAGATAATGTTTCAGGAATTAGATTAAATGGTATAAAACAATTTGTTTCAACTAATGTAGACGGAGAAAATGACAACAGAATAGTTACATTGGATAAATTATTAAATACAGATATTGTACAATTATTAGGGATTTCAGATGAAGAGTTTCAAACATTAAAAGATAAATATATTGGGATTATAACTTCTAATATTTCTATTTCAAATTATTCAAAAAAATCTGGAGTAGTATTAGAAATAAATGGTTCACAATATACTACAAACCAATATAGTATAACAATTACAAAAGAAAAATTTAATGATATATATGTTAATATATTAGAAGAATTGCAAAAAGATGAAATAATATTATCCAAAATAGAGAATATTGATAATAAAATAAATGAATATTACCAATTATGTCAAAGTGAGAAAGTTTCAAATTATAAGCAACAATTTATAGATATGACAAATACAACAATAGAACAGATAAAAAATTCAAATATAGGAAATGAAGAAAGAACTTTTAGTATTTTTGAAACAAATGGAACAGCAATTAGTTTATCAATAGATACAGAAAATTATTTTTTAGGCATGGATGTTATTAATACAAATGAAAGCAACTTTATAAATATATTAGGTAAAGAAGATGTTGAAGAAGAGGAAAAAGAAAATAGTTTTGATTTTAAAGTTCAGAAAAATTTTGGGACAAATAATGAAGAAATAAATATAAATTTTGATACAGTAGAAGAAGGAGAAAAAACAACAAATGAATTTGTTATGAGCACCAAGATGGAAAATTCTGAAGTTAATAGTAATTTTGAGATTAATAGAAATGCTAACCAAAATTCTTTAGCAATTAATATGGATAAAAATATAAAAATAGTAAATGATTTCGAAGAAAAAGAAGAATTGGATAGTGATGATAATAATATAGTTATAGATGATTTAGATGAGTCTCAAAAAGAAAGTGTAAGAAATAGCTTGAATCAGAATTTTAATAATCAGGCAAATACATTATTGCAAGTGATATCATTAGAAGATATTAATAATATGCTAATAAATTTAAATTTAAAAGAAAAAGAAGCGGAAAATATATCAGATGAAAACGTTACAGAAGCAGAAAGGGTTAGATTTAATTCTAATTTTGAATTTTATCAAGGTGAAGGAATTGAAAAAGATAGAGTGCTTGAATTAATAAATGTTTCTAAAGATAGTCTAGAAGATGTTAGAATAACGCAATATGATGAAAGAAGCTATTCATCAGATAGGAAGATACCTTTAGAATATAAATTAATTATACAAAGAGGAGCTGGAGACGCAGATTTAGCACAGAAACTTATAAATTATATAGAAGAAAGTTCGAATACTACTTTTAATATAAGGTTAGAATATGATGAAACTACAAATTTAATTGACAATATTTATATAACAGTTGAACGATAATAAAAAGAGGAGCACAGGTGAACCATCCCCCTTAAAGTAGACACAAAATAAAAAAGAGTGCATTAAGGGAACGGTTCAAGGCTTCTCTCTTTTATCAAATAGGAAAAACTTAATTTTTCCTATTTAATAAAAGACAACTTTGCACAGAAAAATTGCTATGTAATTTTTCGCGTTGACAAATATTTACTCTTCTTTGAGAACTTAAATATATAGTTAAATAGAAAAGTAGAGAAAATGTTTAAGAAAGTCCGTTATTGTTTGTTTTGAAAAATGCTTATATATCAAGCTTTTTCATGATAAGCAATTTGGAATTTAATATCGAAAAATAAAAAAATAAAAAAACTTTAAAAAAAGTGTTGACAAAGATAGATTGGTGTTGTATAATAAAAATCGTTCCGCAAGAGAACAAAAAAAGTACATTGAAAAGTAAACAATAAAATCCTTTAGAGAATAAACCGAAGCGGTAAATGTATTTGAAAAAATACAAGTACCGAAAAAGTAAATTTTTTAAAAGTTTTTAGCCAAAAAAGAAAGAAGTTTAAAGAGCTTGAAAAAACACTTTAGTTTTGATTTATAAAAATTAGAAATAATTTATATATGATCATAAATATCGGTTTTGATAAACAAATTATGCAAGGAAATTAAGGAAGAATTTTTGAGATAATACTAAACGTATATCGAGAAAATTCTGACGAAAATTGACGTAGCAGAATTTGAATTAGCAAAAGCGAGAAAAACAAGAGAGTTTGATCCTGGCTCAGGATAAACGCTGGCGGCGCACATAAGACATGCAAGTCGAACGAACTTA
>CALYAB010000029.1 GCA_944393395.1 uncultured Clostridia bacterium | reverse complement strand
CAAGTTATTGTTTCTAGAAGTCATCCTGATTTTGTAAGAAAATTATTAGAATTTGAAATACCTGAAATTTATGAAGGAGTTATTGAAATTAAAAGTGTTTCAAGAGACCCAGGTTATAGAAGTAAAGTAGCAGTATATTCACCAGATCCAAATATAGATCCAGTAGGTTCTTGTGTTGGACAAAAAGGTATAAGAATACAAAATGTAATCAATGAATTAAATGGAGAAAAAATAGATGTAATTGAATGGAATGAAGATCCATCAATATATATATCTTCTGCATTGTTACCAGCAAAAATATTGGCAGTAGATATAAAAGAAGAAGAAAAATTTGCGCAAGTAATTGTTCCAGATGATCAATTATCACTAGCAATAGGAAAAGCTGGACAAAATGCGAGATTAGCTGCAAAACTTACAAATTGGAAAATAGATATAAAATCAGAAACTCAATTTAGAGAAATGTTAATGAATGCACAAGAAAATGATCAGGAGGAAGAACAACAAGAAGAAACAGAAGAATAATTAATATTTTTTAAGCATAAAATAAAAGGGGCTACTGTGAGAATTAAAAACTAACTTATGGAGGTTTATAAGTGAAAAAGATACCACAAAGAACTTGTATGGGATGTAATGAAAAAAAAGACAAAAATGAATTAATTAGAATAGTAAAAAATAAAGAAAATGAGTTAAATATAGATAAAACTGGAAAGATGAATGGAAGAGGAGCATACATATGTGATGACATAAATTGTTTAGAAAAAGTTATAAAATCAAAAAGATTAGAAAGAGTTTTAGATATAAAGGTATCAAATGAAATTTATGAAAGTTTAAGAGGTGTAATTCTTGGTAAATAAAAAAATATTAGGATTAATAGGATTATCTGCAAAAGCTGGAAAAGTAAGCTTTGGCTCAGATAGTGTAGAAAATGATTTAAAAAGAAATTTAGTAAAATTAGTAATTGTAGCGGAAGATTCATCAGATAGAACTAAAAATAAATTTAGAAAAATTTGTGATAAATACAATATACCAATAATAGAAACAGGAGAGATTGAAAGTTTAAGTAAAGCAATAGGAAAGAAAAATAAAGCAATAATTGGTATCAAAGATATAAATTTATCAAATGAAATAAAAAAGATTAATAATGGGGGTGAAGCTATTGGGTAAGATAAAAATACATGAAATTGCAAAAAAATTTAACTTAACCAGTAAAGAAGTATTAGAAATAGCAAAAAGCTTGGATATAGAAGCAAAAAGTCATTTAAGTGGGGTAGAAGAAGCAGAAGCCGAAAAAATAGAAAAAATGATTTTAAAGAAATCATCAAAAGTAAAAAAGAATCCAGAAAACAAAGGAGCAAAAAAAGATAACAAAAGAGATACACCTGTTATTATAAGAAGAGAAGTTATAATATCACAAGATGAATCGGAAAAGAAAAAAGAAATAGTTAAAAAACAAGAAAAAAGAAATAGCAATATTGGTTTTGTTGAGAGAAAATCTAATAAAGACTACAATATTGTATATAGAAATAAACCTAACAAACCAATGACAGTAAGTGAGCTATTTGGATTAAAAAAGGAAGAACCTAAAAAAACAGAAGAAAAGAAAGAAACAGTTGCTAAAGTTGAACCAAAAGAAGAGGCAAAAACTGTTGAAAAAGAAAAATCAAATAATGTTACAGAAAAGGTTGAAGAAAATAGGGATATGAAAACAGAAACTAAGAATGTGAAAACAAAGTATAATAATAATTATCAAAATAGGAATAATAATAATAATGGTCAAAGAAAAAATAATAATTATAATAACAGAAATAATAAATTTAATAATAGAACTACAGGCGAAAATTATTCAAAAAGACCATTAGATAAAAAAGGAATAGAAAAAAATATTAAAAATATAATGGCATCAGATGTAGTTGAAAAAGAAACAGTAAGAGATTATAACAAGAATATGGATAAACAAAGAAAAAATAATAGATTTGATGAAAATAAAAATACTAGAAAATCAAAAAATAGAAGAAATTCAAATAATGGTAATTTTGATGAAGGTAAATTAAAGACGTTAAAAACTACAAATAGATTATCAAATATGTTTGATGACCAAAATGGTGGAATGCTAGACTACTATGATTTAACAACAGAAAGAGGCAGAAGAGGAAAGAAAAAGAAAAATCAAAATCAAGAAGAAAGAACAAAACAAAAAATATTCAAGTTAACTAACATAGAAATTCCTGAAACTATAACAGTAAAAGATTTTGCTGCAGAAATGAAGAAAACAACAGCAGAAGTAATTAAAAAGTTATTAGGATTAGGAGTAATGGCAACAATAAATAATGAAATAGATTTTGATACAGCATTTTTAGTAGCGCAAGAATTTGGAATTACAGCAACTAAAAAGGAAACTGTGACAGAAGAAGATATTTTATTTGATGAATCAGAAGATAAAGAAGAAGATTTAAAACCAAGACCACCAGTAGTTGTTGTAATGGGACATGTAGACCATGGAAAAACTTCATTATTAGATGCAATTAGAAAAACAAATGTAATTGAAGGTGAAGCGGGAGGAATTACTCAAGCTATAGGTGCCTATATGGTAAAAATAAATGATAGAGAAATTACATTTTTAGATACACCAGGACATGAAGCATTTACAGCAATGCGTGCAAGAGGAGCTCAAATTACTGATATTGCGATATTAGTTGTAGCAGCAAATGATGGAGTAAAACCACAAACAGTAGAAGCTATAAACCATGCTAAATCAGCAGAAATTCCTATAATAGTCGCAATAAACAAAATAGATTTACCAGATGCAAATGTAGAAAAAGTAAAACAAGAATTAATGGCATATGAATTAGTACCAGAAGAGTGGGGAGGAGATACAATATATGTTCCAATCTCTGCTAAGAAAAATGAGAATATTGACCAATTGTTAGAAATGGTATTATTAGAAGCTGACATGTTAGAGTTAAAAGCAAACCCTAAAAAACAAGCTAAAGGAGCTGTAATAGAAGCTAGATTAGATAAATCTAGAGGTGCAATAGCTACAATGTTAGTACAAAGAGGAACTTTAGATGTTGGAGATACTATAGTTGTTGGTTCATCAATAGGAAGAATAAGAGCTATGGTTAATGACAAAGGTAAAAAAGTAAAATCAGCAGGGCCATCAACACCAGTAGAAATAATGGGACTAACAGATGTACCTGAAGCAGGAGATACTTTCTATGAAGTAAAAAATGAAAAAATGGCTAAACATTTAATAGAAAGAAGAAAACGTCAAGCAAGAGAAAAAGCAATCAATTCTGTAAAGAAAGTAACATTAGATAACTTATTCTCTCAAATGGAAGAAGGAAAGTTAAAAGTATTAAACTTAATTGTAAAAGCAGATGTTCAAGGTTCAGTAGAAGCTGTAAAACAATCATTAGAAAAATTACAAAATGAAGAAGTAAGAGTAAAAGTTATTCATAGTGCAGCAGGAGCTGTTAATCAATCAGATGTTACACTTGCAAAAGTATCAAATGCAATTATAATAGCATTTAATGTAAGACCAGATCATACAGCTAAAGAATTGGCAGAAAAAGAAGAAGTAGAAATAAAACAATATTCTGTAATATATCAAGCAATAGAAGATGTAGAAGCAGCTATGAAAGGAATGCTAGATCCAAAATTTGAAGAAAAAGTAATAGGAAATGTAGAAGTAAGACAAACATTTAGAATTTCAAATGTTGGAACAGTAGCAGGGGCATATGTTCTAAATGGTAAAGTTGAAAGAAATGCTGGAGTAAGAGTAATACGTGATAATATAGTTATACATGAAGGACATTTAGCAACATTAAAGAGATTTAAAGATGATGTTAAAGAAGTTACAAAAGGATTTGAATGTGGAATGCAAATAGAAGATTATAATGACATCAAAGAAGGCGATATTATAGAAGTATATGTAATGGAAGAAATAAAAAGATAAAGGAGATGAAGCCTTCATGGGAAAAAGGCTAAAGTATTAAAACATCAAATAAAGAAAAAAAGAAAAAGAATCAGAAATGAAAAAAGGCAAGTAAGGAAGAATATAGCAAAATTTGAAAAAACAGGGGAATTTGAAAGACAGCAAGAAGAGATAATAAGAAAAAGAAGAAAATTAAGAGAAAATTATTTAAAAACCTTAAAAGATGGTGATATAAAGGAAACTGAATTTATTAGTAGTCAAATAATAAAATTTGAAATATACAGAAAACTAGAAAGAGATAAACAAGAAGAGATATCAATATAAAGGAGAGAAAACAAATGCAAGGGAAAAATAACCCAAGATTAGGAAGAATTGATGAAGAATATAAAAAAGAACTTAGCCAAATTATAGGATATGAATTAAAAAATCCTAATGTTACAGGATTAATAAGTGTTACAAAAGTAAAAGTAACAAGTGACCTAAAATTTGCAAAAGTTTATGTAAGTATTTTAAACTCAAAAAATGTAAAAGATACATTGGCAGGATTAAAAAAATCATCAGGATATATAAGAACAGAATTAGCCAAAAGAGTAAATTTAAGAAATACTCCTGAACTGATTTTTGAATTAGATGATTCAATAGAATATGGCGCAAAAATAGATTCAATATTAAAAGAAATCATGCCTAAAAAACAAGAAGAGGAAGAAAATTAAAAAATTATAATTTGAAAGAACATTTTATTTAATAAGAATAAGCTAAAGATAAAATGTTTTTTCCTTAATAATAGAAGGAGAGAAAAATGACATTAGATAATATTTTAGTAGAAATTAAAAAAGCAGAAAAAATAGTAATAATGGCACATGAAACACCTGATGGAGATGCTATAGGAAGTGTATTGTCAATGTATTTAGCATTAAAAAAACTAGGGAAAGAAGCTGATGTAATAGTAAAAGAATTTCCTAGAACATTTAGTTTTTTACCAGGAGCAAAAAACATAAAAACAAAATCAGATATAGAAAAATATGATTTAGCAATTTCACTAGATTGTGCAGATTTAAAGAGATTAGTAGGAAGAGAATACTTTGAAAAAGCTGAAAAAACAATAGTAATAGACCATCATGGAACAAATACAATGTATGGAGATTTAAACTTTGTAAACCCAGTATCACCAGCTTGCTGTGAAATATTAGCAGGAATGCTTGAATATTTTGACATATCAATAGATTCTGAAATAGGAAGTTGCCTAGTGGCGGGGATTATAACAGACACAGGAGGTTTTAAATATTCAAGCGTTACAGCAGAAACGTTTGAATTTACAGCAGAATTGTTAAGAAAAGGAGTTAACGTATCTGAGATATATCAAAGAGTGTTAGAAACAAAGACAAAATCTAGTTTTGAATTATTAAGAAGAGCGACAAATAGATTAGAACTTTTAGAAGGAGGAAAAGTTGCTTTTACATATATAAACAAAAAAGATGAAAAAGAAGTAAAAGCAGAACCAGGGGACCATGAAGGAATAGTTGAAAACGGAAGAAGTATAGAAGGAGTAAAAGTATCTGTATTTATAAGAGAAAAAGAAGAAAATTTTTATAAAGTTTCATTAAGAGCTGGAAATGGTTCAAATATAAATGTATCTGATATATGTTATGTATTTGGTGGTGGAGGACACCCAAGAGCAGCAGGAGCAACGGTACAAGGAACTGTTGAACAAGTAAAAGAAAAACTACTAAAAGAAATAAGAAAAGCGTTTTGCTAAGAAGACATAGGGACATAGGGGCCAGGTCTGAAAATGTATGCATAGACATATGTGAAAATAATGTTGTTGTTTTTTATTGTATAGGAAAAACTTGATTTTCCTATACAATAAAAAAATCATAGAGTTGGATACTCTATGAATAAAAAACTAAAAGTATAATATCAATAAAATCTAATAAAGTCAATAGA
Organism: uncultured Clostridia bacterium; assembly: GCA_944393395.1. Lineage (GTDB taxonomy): Bacteria > Bacillota > Clostridia > TANB77 > CAG-508 > CAG-269. The sequence continues at coordinate 14,385 of CALYAB010000029.1, read as the reverse complement.
TAGAGAAGATATAAAATAAAGAAAATTTAATAATAATAGAATAAAGAATCAAAAGCAGAAAAAGCTTGTATTTATGATAAAATCAAGCTTTTTCTGCTTTTTGTGTTTTCTTAGAGTATCCAAATAAAAGAAAATTTAAGTAATCTATATGTTGCAGTTTACAGCTATGTATCAAATAAGTGAAAGTTATATTTCTGGTCTAATGAGATAAATTTTTAATTGTGGATTGTAAATCAATATTATTAAAACTTAAGAAAAAAAGAAAGGAAAGAATTATATATGAAAAGAAAAATAAATAAAAAAAGTTTACCAATGGAAAAAATAAATGTAGAAATACTACAAACGCAAAAAGGAATAACCTTATTAGTTCTAGTAATAACAATAATAGTGTTATTAATCTTAGCAGGAATAACAATAGGAGCGTTAACAGGAGAAAATGGAATTATTAATAATACAAAAAATGCAAAAGAAGAAACAGAAATAGCAAATGAAAAAGAAATTGTAGAAAAGGCCACAGTAGAAGCAATGGGGAAAAATAAATATGGAAACATGTTTCAAAAGAACAGAACGAAACTGTAAAAGCGTGGTTAGTTAAAAATTTAGAAAATACCGATATGTATGATTTATATATAGGTGGAAATGACGGGGTAGATATTGAAAACTGTAATGGGATGTTTTCTTATTTTTTAAATTGTGTAAAAATAGATTTGGAAAACTTGTATACAGACAAAGTTAAATATTTTACAGGAATGTTTAGCTGGGATACTAATTTAAAAGAAATAAATTTAGAAAATATGAATACATCTAATGGGACAATGATGAATACTATGTTTAATAAATGTCTCAGTTTGTCACAGTTAGATGTTAGCAATTTTGATACAAGTAATGTAACAAATATGGCAGCAATGTTTTATAATTGTGGTTTTTCAGAAATTAATTTGAGTAATTTTAATACAAGTAATGTAAATTTATGTAAGTGATAAATGAACCAACAATAAAGTTACTTCAAGTGATAGAATGTTTAATATGTGTAATAGTTTAGTTGGAAAAATATCATATGACAGTACAAAAGTAGATATTACATATGCAAATTATGGAAATGGATATTTTACATTAAAATAGAAATAGAAAAATATAAAACAGACGACAAAAAGAGACCTGGTCCAAGTGTCTCCAAACAGACAAAAACGGACCTGGTCCGAGTGTCTGAGTTCAAATACCATATTTGACTTATCTTTTTTTTGAATATATAATAAAAATGAAATATAAAATAATAATTATAAAAATTTAAAGAGGGATAATATGAATGGAATATTAATAATAGATAAGCCAAAAGGTTTTTCATCACATGATATAGTAGCTAAAGTAAGAAAAATAACAAAAGAAAAAGTAGGGCATACTGGAACATTAGATCCGCTAGCAACAGGTGTATTACCATTATTAATTGGGAAGGGGACATTATGTTCAAAATATTTAATAAATCATGATAAAAAATATAAAGTAAATTTAAAATTGGGTATAAAAACAGCTACAGGTGATGAAGAGGGAGAAATATTAGAAAAAAAGGAAGTTAATAAAGATATTTTAGATAAGAATAATGTAGAAAAAGTGTTAGGAAGTTTTTTAGGAGAGCAAGAACAAATTCCACCCAAATATTCTGCAATAAAAGTTAATGGAAAAAAGCTATATGAATATGCAAGAAAAAATCAAGAAGTAAAGATAGAGCCAAGAAAAATAAATATATATGAAATCAATTTATTAGAAATAAATGAAAATGATTATGAAATTAAATTTGAGGTGAAATGTTCAAAAGGAACATACATAAGGAGCTTATGTGAAGATATTGCAAAAAAAATGAAAACAGTTGGATATATGAAAGATTTAAAAAGGATTGAGGTTGGAGAGTTCAAAATAGACCAAGCTATTTCAATAGAAGATTTAACAGAAGAAGTAGTAGAAAAGAAAATAGTAAAAATAGAAGATTTATTTAAAGATTTAGAAAATATTGAACTAAACAAAAGAAAATTAAAATTATTTTTAAATGGAGTGCAATTAACTGTAAATAAAAAAGATGGAATTTATAAAATATATAGTGAAAATATATTTATAGGAATAGGAGTAATAAAAAATAAACTTTTAAAAAGAGATATAGTAATATAAATAAAATCACCTTAATATACTTAAATATAAAGTATGAGGTGATTTTTATGTATTATATCCAAGAAGCTGACAAGCCCAAAAAGATAGCTAGGCTATTTAATATAGTAAAATTAGAAAATGATAAGATTATTTTGCCAATTACATCACAGGACAAAGAACTTGAAGGTGAAGAATTATACAAACTGGCACTTAAAACAAATAAAGTTATGAACAAAACAAATAGTAGAAAAATAGTATTGAGTAAAATGCTAAAAAAACAAACTTCATATGTTAACTATTTATATTCATATAATTATGAAATTGTAGATGGCAGATGGTTATTTCATATTTTGATTTTAGATGTTTTGCAATATATAATAAAAAAGACAAAAATAAGTAAAAAAAATCTAGAAATAGGAATTTTAGTAAATGATATATCAGACATTGCTATATATGCCATAAAGCAGATTATAAAAGAATATAAAAATGTAAAAATAGTTACAAATCATATAAATAAATTTGAAAATATTGAAGATGAGATATTAGAAAAATATGGAATACTAATAAGTGTGGGAAATAATAAAAGAAAAGTGATTTCAAAAACAAATATAATATTAAATTTAGATTTTCCTACAGAGTTAATAAATAGATATAATATAAATCCTGAGGCAACAGTAATTAATTTTAATGGAAATGTAAAAATAAAAAATAAAAGATTTAATGGTTTAAACATAAATGATTATGAAATTGATTGGGAAGAAGCTGATAAAAAATTTTATACTAGAGATTTATATGAAGCAATACAGTATAAAAATCAACCTATTGTAGAACTATTAAGAAAAATAAAAAGAGATAATATAAAAATAAAAGAATTAATAGCTGTTAATACAAAAATTTAGTGAAAAGCTTTTCTTTTTTTTTAAAATATAATATAATGTAAATATCGAAATTTTATAAAAGAAAAAAGAATATAAAATTTTTGGCTAATAAAATTATGTTTTATATATTAGGTATTAGGAAAAACATATTGACTTCCTAATATATAAAAACAACGTTTATATACTTGGCAAGGAGGTAATAATATGCCAAACAATAAAAGAAGTAATAATGATAGGACAAGAAAATATAATATGCAAAATGCAAAAAAAAGAAGAAAACCTACTAATAGAAAAAGAGATTCAAGAGTTAATGGGAATATAAACAATAGGAAAGCTACAAACAGAACAAAAAAAGGAACAAATAGAAAAGGAAAATTTTCAGAAAGACATCCAAAATTGATGATGGCTTTAAGAATATTTATTTTAATTTTCTTATTATTATGTGTAATAGGTGCAGGAGTAGTAGCAGGAGTATTTTTCGGATTATTTGGAGATGACTTCGAAATAACTAAAGAAGAATTAACAATAGGTGCAGCTAATTCTGTTATAGTTGATCAAAATGGAGGAGTAATTGCAAACCTAAGTGGAGATGAAAAAAGAAAAATTATAACTATTGAAGATATGTCTCAATATTTGCCAAAAGCATATGTTGCAATAGAAGATGAAAGATTTTATAAACATCATGGTGTTGATTGGAAAAGAACAGCTGGAGCAGTATTTAATACAGTATTCACTGGTGGATCAAGCTATGGAGGAAGTACAATAACACAACAATTAGTAAAAAATTTAACAAATGATAATGAATCTCAAGGATTAGCAGGAATATTTAGAAAAGTAAAAGAATGGGCTAAAGCATATCAAGTAGAAAGAATGATATCAAAAGACCAAATACTAGAATTATATTTAAATATATTATTTGTTGGAGGAGAAGGTAATTTACACGGAGTTGAGTTAGGAGCAGAATATTATTTTAATAAGAGTGCAAAAGATTTAACATTAGCTGAATGTGCATATATGGCAGGAATTAATAATTCTCCAATGTCATATAATCCATTTGATGAAACAACAGATAATACAGAGAAAATAAAAAGTAAAACAAAAACCGTATTAAGTAAAATGTTAGAATTAGAATATATTAGTCAAGAAGAATATGATTCAGCAGTAGCTGAAGTAGATGCAGGTTTAAATTTCCAAAAGGGAAATATAGCATCAACATCTGCATATTCATATCATACAGAGGCAATTTTAGACCAACTAATAGACCAATTTATGGAAGAAAAAGGATGGTCACAACAATTGGCTGAAAATTATGTATATGGTAGTGGACTTACAATATATTCAACAGTAGATGCAAATATTCAAGCACAAATGGAAGCAGAATTTGCAGAAACTAAGTATCAAGTAAAGGGAACAGCTACAGATAGCACAACAGGACAAAAATTAAATGATCATTCACAAGCTGCTATGGTAGTTATAGATTATACAACAGGAAATGTAGTAGGAACAGTAGGTGGACTTGGAGAAAAAACAGAAACTAGAGGATTAAATAGAGCAACACAAAGTGTGAGACAAACAGGATCATCTATGAAACCATTAGCTGTAATAGCACCAGGACTAGAAGAAAAGGTAATAACAGCAGCAACAGTTTATGATGATGCAGCAACAGATTTTGGAGGAGGATATACCCCAGAAAATTACAATAGGTTTATGGGATTAATAAATATAAGACAATTTATATCAACTTCCCAAAATATACCAGCATTAAAAATTATGAGAGAATTATCACCAGAAACTTCAATTGAATATTTAAATAAAATGGGACTTGAACACATAAAAGAAGATGAAGATAATGATTTATCATTAGCATTAGGTGGAACAAGAAATGGTGCAACACCATTAGAAATGGCAGCAGCATATGCTACAATTGCAAATGGTGGGGTATATATAACACCAACATTTTATACAAAAGTTGTAGATTCTAGTGGTAATACAGTTTTAACACCAAAACAAGAACAAACTAGAGTAATATCAGAACAAAATGCTTATATAGCAAAATCAATATTACAAGAACCTGTAAAATCTGGAGGAACAGCATCTTATTGTGCAATATCTGGAATAGATGTAGCAGCTAAAACAGGAACAACAGATGAAAATTACGATAGATGGTTATGTGGATTTACACCATATTATGCAGCAGCGTGTTGGTATGGTTATGATAATAACGAAACAGTATCTTATCCATACAGTGGAAATCCAGCAGGATCAATATGGGATGCAGTAATGACAAAAATTCATACAGGTTTAGCAAGTGCAAGTTTTGAAAGACCAAGCGGAATTGTAGAGCAAACAGTATGTAAAACGACAGGTTGTTTAGCTACGACAGGTTGTACAAATACATATACAGAAATATTTACACAAGATAATTTACCAGAAAAATGTGAAGGTCATGGTAGTCAAACAATATGTACAGAATCAAATAAAGTTGCAACACAATATTGTTCACAATATTGTGCGGTAAGACAAAATTATTATGGAGCAGTAGTTCCAAAAGAAAAATTAGGATTATGGAAACCTTTAAATGGAACAAGTTCATCAGGAACTAAAATAAATGAAACATGTACATTACATACTAAGCCTAAAGAAGAGGAAACAGCAGCCAATACTACAAATACTACAAGAGGAAATACAACAAACACAACAGGAAATACATCAAGTTCAGGAGGAAATACAACAAATACAGGAGGAGATACTACAACTGGTGGAGGAGGTTCAACTGGTGGTGGAACTACACCAGGTGAAGGTGGTAGTGATACTGGAAATACTACTGGAAATACAACACCACCAACAGAAAATGTAACAACACCATAATAAACTTAAAAATTATGCCTTAAGGAAGGAATGATAATATGGATATATATTTATACAATACATTAACTAGAAAAAAGGAACTATTTAATCCAATAGATAAAAAAGAAGTAAAAATATATTCATGTGGGCCAACAGTGTATAAAGATGCAACAATAGGTAATATGAGAACAAATATATTTCAAGATGTATTAAGAAGAATGTTAATATATAATGGATATAAATTGAAGCATGTTATGAATATAACAGATGTTGGCCATTTGGTTTCTGATGGTGATGAGGGCGAAGATAAAATGGTAAAATCAGCAAGAGAAGAAAATAAAACACCATTAGAAATAGCAAATCATTATACAAAATTATTTTTTGAAGATTTAAAAGATTTAAATATTCAAACACCAGAAATAATTTGTAAAGCAACAGATTATATACAAGAAATGTTGAAATATGTAGAAGAATTAGTAAAAAAAGGTTTTGCATATGAAACTTCAACAGCAATATATTTTGATGTTTCAAAATTGGATAAATATCCAGTTTTGTCTAACTTAAATGTAGAAGAGCAAAAAGCGGGAGCAAGAGTTGACATAGATCCAGAAAAGAAAAATCCATATGATTTTGCTTTATGGATAAAAGCACCTGAAAATCATTTGATGAAATGGGATAGCCCTTGGGGACCAAGCTATCCAGGATGGCATATTGAATGTTCAGCAATGTCAAGAAAACATTTAGGAGAGCAATTTGATATTCATACAGGTGGAATTGATTTAATTCCAACACATCATGAAAACGAAATTGCACAAAGCAAAGGAATATGTGGCAAAATTCCAGCAAGGTATTGGATTCATGGAGAATATTTATTAATAAATGGCGGAAAAATGTCAAAAAGTTTAGGAAATGTATATTTGTTAAAAGATATCAAAAAAAGAGGATATGATCCCCTAGTATACAAATTATTGTGTTACTCATGTAGCTATAGAAATAAATTAAATTTCACATGGGAAGCGATAGAAGCGACATCAAAATCATTAGAAAGATTAAGAAATGGATATCAAAATCATTTAAATGGAAATGATAAATTATCAGAAGAAGATAGGGAAATTTTAAATAAGATAGAAGAAAAATTCCATACAGCAATAAATGACGATATGAACATGCCACTTGCAATGAGCTATGTTTGGGAAGCTGTAAGATATGAAAAGAAAAACAAAGAAATAGCAAATTTATTATTAAAATTTGATACTGTACTAGGAATAAAAATAGATAAAAAGGAAACAAATGAAGGAATAGAAATTTCAGAAGAAGTGATGGAACTTGTAAAAGAAAGAAAAAAAGCAAGACAGGAAAAAAATTGGACAGAATCAGATAGATTAAGAGATCTAATCAAAGAAAAAGGATATGAAGTAAAAGATACAAAAAATGGAATGGAAATTAGGAGGATATAATTATGGCAGTATTATTACCAGGAGGAGCAGGCTTTATAGGAAGTCATACAGCAGTAGAATTACTAAATGCTGGAGAGGAGATTGTTATAATAGATAATTTTTCTAATAGTAAATCACAAGTGTTAGAAGCAATAAGAAAAATAACAGGAAAAGATTTTAAATTTTATGAAATGAATTACATGGATAGAGAAAAATTAGAAAAAGTATTTAAAGAAAATGAAATAAATGCAGTAATGAATTTTGCAGGTTACAAAGCAGTAGGAGAATCTGTAAAAAAACCTATAGAATATTATACAAATAATGTATCAGGTGCATTAGTATTATTAGATGTAATGAAAAAATATAATTGTAAAAAATTCATATTTAGTTCATCAGCAACAGTATATGGCGATCCAGAAACCATTCCAATAACAGAAGAATGTAAAACAGGAGAAACAACAAATCCATATGGTACAAGTAAGTTATTTATTGAGCAAATATTAAAGGATTTATATAAATCAGATAATACATGGGATATTTGTATATTAAGATATTTTAACCCAATTGGAGCCCATGAAAGTGGACTAATAGGAGAAGAACCACAAGGAGTACCAAATAATCTAATGCCATATATTGTAAGAGTAGCGAATGGCACGTTAAAAGAATTATCTGTATTTGGAAATGATTATAATACACCAGATGGAACAGGAGTTAGAGACTACATACATGTAGTAGATTTAGCTAAAGGTCATGTAAAAGCATTAGAAAAGTTGAATAAAGAAGGAAAAGGTTTGTATATATATAATTTGGGAACAGGAAAAGGTTATAGTGTTTTAGATATGGTAAAAGCTTTTGAAAAAGCAACAGGAAAAAAAGTACCATATAAGATAGCACCAAGAAGAGTAGGAGATATAGCAACTTGTTATGCTGATCCTAAAAAAGCAAAAGAAGAATTAGGATGGGTTGCTGAAAAGACATTAGAGGATATGTGTTTAGATTCATGGAATTATATTGAACATTAGGCGATTGGGGACGTGCCAAAATGGACAATTTTTGCCCAAAAGGGACAGACCTAGGTGATTGGGGACGTCCCCAATCACCTAGGTCTGTCCCTTTTGGGCAAAAATTGTCCATTTTGACACGTCCCCAATCGCCTATTTGTATAATAAGATAATTCGATTTCCAACTTTTTCAACAAGTCCATCTTCCTTTAACAATTTTAACTCTCTCATCATAGCACTTCTATCTACACTCAAATAATCTGCTAAATCAGTAAGAGAAAAAGGAAGTTCAAAAGTTTTACTCAAATTTCTGGTTGAAAGCAAAGAAAAATAACCTAACAATTTATCTCTTGTAGATCTTTTAGTTAATAATTCAATTCGCATATTTAGATCAGTTACCTTATGTAATATAAGTTGAGGCAAGTTTTCGGATAGATTTTGATGAAACTTACAATTTTTTTTACACTTATGGAAAATATCATCATATATGTAAAAAAGAACGGTACAATTAGATTTTGCTTCAACTAATAATTCATTATTTGTGGTAATAGTATAAAAAACTTCACCAAATAGAGCATTTTTAGAAAAGTGTTCTACAATTGTTCTATTACCATTTAAGTCATAACGTACTAAATCAGCGTGTCCATCTAGTAATATACATAATTGATTTCGGTTTTTAATATATGTAGTAATAACTTCATTTTTATTAAAGACTTTTTTTTGCTTTTTTTGACATGAATTAGAAAAATCTGAAATAAATTTTTCTATATCAAAATTGGTGTTCATAGTATTTCCCCCTTTTAAAAATCACATAAGAATTATATACTAAAAAAGTTGCAAAAGCAACAAATTTAAAGAAACAAATTTGTAATATTTTTGTAACATATTTGTAACAAAAGAAAAAACCTTAGAATAAAAAGACTTTGAAAAGAATAAAAAAGTTTTTTTCATAATGTGTTGCTTTTGCAACGGAAAATAGAAAATGTTGATATATAATATAACCATACTAAATGAAGGAGGAAATGTAAGATGAAAGTTATTAAAAGGGATGGAAGAGCTGTAGACTATGATAGAGCAAAAATTCAAGTGGCTGTAGAAAAAGCAAATAAAGAAGTAAAGCCAAAAGAAAGAGCTTCAAAAGAGGATATTAAAGGAATTATTCAATATATAGAAGAATTGAATAAAAAAAGGATGTTAGTAGAAGATATTCAAGATATAATAGAACAAAAATTAATGGAAATTGAAAAATATGAATTAGCTAAAAAGTATATTGTATATAGATATAGAAGAGCATTAGTTAGAAAACAAAATACAACAGATGAAACAATATTAGGATTAATAAGAAATGAAAATAAAGAATTAGCAGAAGAGAATTCAAACAAAAATACATTACTTGCTTCAACACAAAGAGATTACATAGCAGGTGAAGTATCAAGAGATTTAACAAGAAGATTATTATTACCAGAAAAAATTGCAAAAGCAGACGCTGATGGAGTTTTACATTTCCACGACGCAGATTATTTTGTTCAACCAATATTTAATTGTTGTTTAATTAATATAGCAGATATGCTAGATAATGGAACTGTTATGAATGGAAAAATGATAGAAAGTCCAAAGAGTTTCCAAGTTGCATGTACTGTTACAACACAAATAATTGCAGCAGTTGCAAGTAATCAATATGGTGGACAATCTGTAGATATGAAACATCTTGGAAAATATTTAAGAAAAAGTTATAACAAATTTAAAAAAGAAATAGAGAAAAAATATAAAGGTAAACTATCAGATAAGATTATAGAAGATTTAGTACAAGATAGATTAAAAGCAGAGCTAAAAGCTGGAGTACAAACAATTCAATATCAAATAAATACATTAATGACAACAAATGGACAATCTCCATTCGTAACATTGTTCTTACACTTAGAAGATGATGATCCATACATTGAAGAAAATGCAATGATTATAGAAGAAATATTAAGACAAAGATATGAAGGAATCAAAAATGAAGCAGGGGTATATGTAACACCAGCTTTCCCAAAACTAGTATATGTATTAGATGAATGTAATTGCTTAAAAGGTGGAAAATATGATTATTTAACAAAATTAGCAGTTAAATGTTCAGCAAAAAGAATGTATCCAGATTACATTTCAGCTAAAAAAATGAGAGAAAACTATGAAGGTAATGTATTTAGTCCAATGGGATGTAGAAGTTTCTTATCACCTTGGAAAGATGAGAATGGAAATTATAAATTTGAAGGAAGATTTAATCAAGGTGTTGTAAGTATAAACTTGCCACAAGTAGCGATAGTTGCAGATGGTGATGAGGATAAATTCTGGAAATTATTAGATGAAAGATTAGAATTATGTAAGGAAGCTTTAATGTGTAGACATTATGCATTACTTGGAACACATTCAGATATAAGTCCTGTTCATTGGCAATATGGAGCAATTGCAAGATTGAAAAAAGGGGAAAAAATAGACAAATTATTATATGGTGGATATTCAACAATTTCATTAGGATATATAGGAGTTTATGAAATGACAAAATTAATGAAAGGTGTATCACATACTACTCCAGAGGGACATGATTTTGCAATCAGAGTTATGAAACATTTAAGAGAAACAGTTGATAGATGGAAAAAAGAAACAAACATTGGATTTGCATTATATGGAACACCAGCAGAAAGTTTATGCTATAAGTTTGCTAGAATAGATAAGGAAAAATTTGGAACAATAAAAGATGTAACTGATAAAGGATATTATACAAATTCATATCATGTAGATGTTAGAGAAAAAATAGATGCATTTGAAAAACTTGGATTTGAAAGCGAATTCCAAAAAATATCTTCAGGTGGTGCTATCTCATATATTGAAATACCAAATATGCAAAAAAATATTGACGCGCTAGAAACAGCTGTTAAATTTATCTATGATAATATTCAATATGCAGAATTTAACACAAAATCAGATTATTGCCACGTTTGTGGATTTGATGGAGAAATAATAATAAATAAAGACAATGAATGGGAATGCCCAAACTGTGGAAATAAAGACCATTCAAAAATGACAGTAGTAAGAAGAACATGTGGATATCTAGGAGAAAATTTCTGGAATGCAGGAAAGACAAAAGAAATAAAACAAAGAGTAATGCATTTGTAATATATATTTTATATATTAGAAAGCAGTATGATTTTTCTAATATATAAAAATTTGGAACGTTAGGTATATAAATGCCAAAACGTTCCAAATTTTAACGAATAAAACATTGAATTTTTAAAAAGGAGAGAAAATATGAATTATGCAGATATAAAAAAAGTTGATGTTGCTAATGGCGAGGGAGTAAGAGTATCTGTATTTGTAAGTGGATGTAATCATCATTGTAAAGGATGTTTTAATAGATGCGCTTGGGATTTTGAATATGGAAATAAGTTTACTGAAAAACAAATAAATCAAGTAATTGATTATCTAGACCATGACTATATTTCAGGTTTGTCACTTTTAGGTGGAGAACCATTAGAAAAGCAAAATCAAGAAGGATTATTGCCATTAGTAAAAAAGGTAAAAGAAAAATTTCCAGATAAAAATATATGGTGCTATACAGGATTTGATTTTGAAAATGATGTAGTAGGAAAGATGGCTAAAGAGAGTGATACGACAAAAGAGCTTTTAAAATATATAGATGTTATGGTAGACGGAAAATTTGAAGAAGATAAAAAAGATTTAAATCTTAGATTTAGGGGATCTTCAAATCAAAGGATTATAGATGTGCAAGAAAGTTTAAAAGAACATAAGCCAGTTGATTTTAATTTATAGGATTGATTTTGTCGATATTTGTTGATTTTACCATAAAGTATAAAAGTGCTGTGAACCTAAAAAAGAGGCTAATCTAGCCTCTTTTTAGGTTATATATATTAATTTAGAAATCTATCTAATAATTGTTTTCTACATAAATTTTCAAATTCATCATTTAAAGGTTCTAGAGTGATATTTTCTTGATATTTTCTATCTAAACAATGTTTAATAATATAATCGGTAAGTTCTGGATTTTTAGAAAGAAGAGGGCCATGTAAATATGTAGCAATGACATTTTCTTTAAAGAAACCTTCTTGTGTATCACCAAATTTATTCCCGTTTCCAAATAGTACCTTACCAAAAGTAGTAGGAACGTCATAGGTTTGTCCACCATGGTTTTCAAATCCAATAACTTTAGTTTCTTTTTCATTTAATTTAACATTAAGGACAATATTTCCAATACATCTTTTTTTTCTATCTGCAATTGCTTCTGTATAATAAGGGAATATTTCTAACCCAGGAATGATATTTCCTTCAACTCCCTTATAATATTTACCGAATAATTGATAAGCACCACAAATAAGTAAGAAAAATACACCTTGAGCTTCAGCTTCTCTAATTTCTTCTTTATATTTTATTAAATCTTCTGATAAAATACTTTGTTCATTATCGGCTCCGCCCACCAGCAAAGATGATATCATAACTACTAAAGTCAGGTTTTTCATCACCAATAGAATATTTTTCGACAATACATTTAAATCCACGTTTTTCAAGTCTATACCTAAGAACTTGTATATTTCCATAATCACCATATAATTCTAACATATCAGGGTATAAGTATAATATTTTTAATTCTTTCATAAATTGTTCTCCTTTTAAATCTATTTCAATTTTAAAATTTCCTTTCTAGTAGGTTGTAAAGAAGTATAATTAGCAATAACATATTTTTTGGTAGTATTTGAATATAAAGCATATACAGCTTGTTCTAAATCCAAATAAGCTTCTATCTTATTTTCATCAAATCCAGCGGTTTTAATTCTTATAGCAATATCATAACCTCTTGTTCCAGCCGTGATAACTCTTTTTACATTATTCAAACTATCAAAATTAATATCCCAAATCCAAGAAACATCAAATCCATCCGCTTTATTATCATTTAAAACAAAAAGTAATTCTTTTTCATCTGGATCTTCATTTAGTAATCTTAAACTAACATTAGCACCTGTTGGATTTTTAGCCAAGTTTATAACTGTAGGAGCATCTTTAATAATCAATTTTTCAAGTCTACCATTATTTAACTCAAAATTTGCTAGTGTTTCTTGTATATATTTTGTATCAATATTATATAATGAACAACATGCAACAACAGCTGTAAAATTGTATATAATGTAGATACTATTTGATTTTATTTTATATAAAACATCATCTATTTCAAAAGACATTTCAGATAGATTAATATTTTTTGCTTGTTTATATATTTTGTTATTACCATAATCGCAATTAGGACATTTGAATTTCCCTATATGAGAATATTGATAATATTCATATTCTAAACGAGTTTTACAAAAAGGACAGAATTTTCCTTCTCCAGCTTCTTTCATATCATTAGTTGCATATTGATATCTATCAACACTAAAATAGTAGACATTTTTATTATCTGGATTTGCTAGTCCTAACCTTGAAACATTAGGATCATCATTATTTAAAAGTAAGTTTCCAGTATATGTTTTTAAGAAATCATTTATTTTTAAAATTAAAGACTCAACTTCGCCATTTCTATCTAATTGATCTCTAAAGAAATCTAAAATTACTAAAGTATCTAAACGAAAATCTTTAAAAACAACAGGAACATAACCTTCATCAACTTCAAAAACTAAGTAATCTGCATTTATTTTACCTGATAAAGTGCAAGATTTTAATAATGTAGAAAGAATACCAGTTTCCATGTTATTTCCTTCTTTATTGCTTATAATTTTCTTCCCAGCAGTGTTAAGTACAGAACCGATAGCATTATTTGTCATTGTTTTTCCATTTGTAGCAGTAACAGCAATAACGGGACAAGTTACTTTAAAATATTTGAAGATTTCTGGATTCCAGTCAAAAGCGACTTTTCCTAAAAAATTACCTCCATGTTTACCACAGATTTTTAATATGATATTTAAAACTTTCATTGCTAATATAATAAAAAAATTTTTCATTTGCCATGCTCCTATCTCTATAAAATTTATATTTGCATTATAGCACAACAAATAAAAAAGATAAAGCTTTTGGAATGTTAAGAATATACTAAAATGT
>CALYAB010000028.1 GCA_944393395.1 uncultured Clostridia bacterium | reverse complement strand
ATATTCTAAAAGTTCTATTAAAGCTGTAAATATTTCATCATCTGATAGCTCAGCTTTTTTATTAGTTGTAAGCTCTACAAACATTTTATTTTGATCTTTACAATATTCGTAAGCTTGATATGGATCTATATTTTCAAAATCATAATTTCCTATTTCTCCAGTAATGTTATCAACTATTCTCATCTCACCATCACAATATACTATATATAAATTATCAGATTGCATAATTTTTTGTATTCTATTATCATAATCATTATTTTCATTTTGTTCTTTTAGTTCTAAATACCCTTCTTCTGATACTCCATATGTACAATTTGTGTAATTATTTATATATTCTAAAACTTTATTATCTTGGGTTCCTAAATATATTCCAGTATTTGTAGGTAATTGTTGTTCTGTTATTGTGTTAGCTTCTTCTACACTTGATAAATCTTCTTTTATCTTACCGGCAAATGCCACACTAAATTGTACACTAGTTTTTACTGATAAAACTTTTCTTCCATCATACTCTGTTTCTATATCATATATATCTGGATCTGCTGTAGCATTAACATCTTGCATTAAATCTTCTACAGAAACATTTTCTTCTTGTGCCTCATTTGTAGCATTTTGCTGGTTTTCCAATTCATTCTTTTTTAATATTATCACAGCTATAATAGCAACTATTACTATAATAGCAATTACTGATAATAATATTATTTTCTTTGTTTTCTTGTTATCCATTAATTATATACTCCTTAACATATTTAAAGTTGCATTTATATATTTTGTACTATTTGCATCATATTCTGGCAACTCTACTAATGTGCTTCTTGCTCCTATAGTTGATCTTGCCCAATTGATTAGATATCCTGTTCCATAGTTTGGGTTATGATAACCTATACCAAATTGTGCCCTATAATAGCTTCCTATTCCATTATCCCCTAAAGTCTCATTTAGCCATCCATGTAAATCTACTAAAACAGTTTGTCCATTAGTTGCTCTATGAGAAACTAAGAAATCTCTTAAGGCTCTAGCTTCTATTGCTTGGAATCCTGAAGTACCATTATAGTTTCTATCACTAGTGTATCTTGTATAACTACTACCTATTTGCCAACTTCTGTTTAAGTCTATTCCTCTGTTATTTGGTGCATCACTATATAATGTTGTTCTTCCTGGTCCATTATGAGATCTTCCATGATATTCTCCATCTGGATTTACACTTGGGAAAATGTAAATTGTCCACTTTCTATCTAAATCTAGATCTTGCATTTCTATTAGTCTATTTTTAAAATCTTCTGCTATTGCTGTTAAAGCTTGTCCGTCATATGCATATAGGTCTTCCCATCCATGTACACTAAATGTTGCAAAAAATACATTTGGTCCATCACCTATTTTATAATATCTTAAGTATGATCCTCTAGGATCTCCTACATTTAGAAGTCCACTTACTCCATAAGTTCCTTCTTCACATTTAATTATTTTTCTAAAATAATCTATTAAAATTTGTATTGTTTTTTTATTTCCATTTATATCTTCTACAGCTGTTACATAATCGTAGTATTGTGTAAATTCTTTTGTATATCTATATCCATCAGCACTTAATTTCCATGAAGGTTCTTTGTTGTTCTTTAATTTTACATCAGAAACTAATTCTACTACTACATTCTCATATCCAGTATACATATATTTAACCTTAATAGTTGGTGTACCTAAATAAGTATTTATTCTTTTTTTAGCTTTTATATGACAATTATCTACATTACCATATAAATCCTCTACCTTTGTAACATAATCAAATTCATCAGTAAATGTATGTGAATAAGTTCTTTTATCAGCACTTAATGTCCAGTTTGATTTTGACTCTTTAAGTGGTTCATTTGCTATTAAATTTACTGTTATTGAATCATCATCATTATGTATATATTGGATAGATGTCTTTGGTGGCTCTCTATCTATTTCTGTAATAAGTATATGTATACTTGTAGGATTTCCCCATTTATCTTTAAATGTTGATGTATAGTTACTATTTTCAGTAAATGTATATACATAAGATAATTTATCTTCACTCAATTTCCAGCTTGTTTTATCTGCCATCAATTCTTCGTTTGATGTTACTGTTGCAGTAACTGTATTATTTCCATTATTTACATATGATACAGTTAAATTTGGACCTGTTTGGTCTAATTCTGTTATATTAATATCAACTCCTTTTGTATTTCCCCAAATGTCTGTAAATGTTGATGTATATGTTGAATTTACTTTAAATTCAAAAGAATATGACATTTTATCTTCACTTAAAGTCCAGCTAGATTTATTTGCTTTTAATATATTATTAGATGTAACTGTAGCAATTACACTATTATTTCCTGTTGGTTGATATTTTATATTTAATTCTAGGTCTCTTTCTTCTATGTCGTCAATAAAGATATTAAGCGCTCTTGAATTTCCATGAATATCAGTAAATGTAGATAAATAATTTGTATTTGCATCAAACTCATGTGAATATGTTCTTTGATCTTCACTTAATGTCCATGAACTGCTCTTATTGTTTAAAAATTTAGTAGGTGAATGAATATATGCTGTTACAGTATTTCTCTCCTCTGATTTTTTATATGTAATAGTTGGCTCTATCCAAGTTTCAATAACATCTGTAACCTCTATTTGTACATCAAATTTGTTACCATATATATCTGTAAATGTTGATATATAGTTTGTATTTGCATCAAATTCATATGAATATGTTAATTTGTCTTGACTTAATGTCCACCTATCTTTTACTTCTGCAAATGGATTGTTTGATTTAACATTTGCAGTTACTGTATTAGTTTGCTCATTGTAAACATAGTCTACATCTATAGCAGTTCCTTCTGTTGGTGTTGTAGCGTCATTTGCATATACTCCATATATTAAAAAGCATATACTTAGCATTAATATTGTTATTATGCATAACATTCTTAATTTTTTTGTCATCTAAACTCCCCCTTCTTTTAATTTTTCAATTTTTTATAAACTTTAAATGCCAATTCACCTAATATAGGCAAATTTAAAATAATAAAATTAAGTACATAGTATTGTAATGACTCATTTTTATATAATTTATGAAAAACCGTCCAATTTTTTAAATTTATCTTTGTTTTTTTCTCTATATCATCAAAATATCGCTTTCCTCTATAGTTTAACTCTTTTAAATCTTCTGGGAATTTTTCTTCATTTTCTATATATGTTTTAAATAAATCTTTTTTTACATTTATAAATAATTCTCTTATTTGACTGAATTTCTTATATTTATGTGATGTTCTCTCAGTTCCAACTTGATTATCTCCATGTTGCCTATATTTAATCGTTGGCTTATCTAAATACGAAATTTTACCTTTTAATGAAATAATTAATCCTATCCAAGAATCATGAATAACATATTTTGAATTTTTAGGGATTGGAATTATTTCATTAATCCATTCTTTTTTAGACATAATAGTACATCCTGTAATATTATTATATAAATATTCAAAAGATTTTTTACCTAATGTCTTTTCTATTTTTCGAAATTTATCCATTTTTCTGTTAAATGATTTATCTATAGTGTTTAAATTTTCGTCTACTATTTCTAAATCAGTAAACACTAAATCTGCATTATCTTCTTCTAGTTTTTTTAATGTATCTTCTACTTTATTTGACATCCAAACATCGTCTTGATCTGAAAGCATATATATTTCATTATCAACTTTTTGTAGTAAAAATTCAAAGTTTTTTACATATCCTAAATTTTCTTTTTGATAATATATTTCTATATTTTCTTTTTCTTGATATTTTTTTAATATATTTTTAGTGTTATCAGTTGAACAATCATCAGAAATAATTAACCTTATATTTTTATATGTTTGTCCTAATATACTGTCTATTTGCTCTTCTAGATATTTTTCGCCATTATATGTAGCCATTAATATATCTATTGTCTTTTCTTCTTCCACCATACATCCTCCAATTTTATTTTTGTAAAATATATATTAAATATCCCATTATTGGCATATGGAAAATGACAAGTTCTTTTATTTTTTTCTTTCCAATATTTTTTCCGTTTAAATATTTGTTATATTTTAAAATATTAAAGTTTATATATTTTACTCTTTTTAATTTTTCATAATACTTTATTAGTTTTTCTATTTTTGACTTGTTTTCTAAATTTTCACTATATTCTAAACACATTTTAGCTCCATCTAAGTATGCTTTGTCTATAACTTTTTCATTTCTATATTTTAAATAGCTTTTATATGAACTTCCGTGTTCTTCTTTCCATTTGTTTATATTTTGGTTTAAACTTCTTCCTCCAAAGACGTTATTTGTATGTAATCTATATGAAAATAAAGGCTCTTCAATATAATCTACGCCTTTACCTTCATTTGCAATAAAGCTTGCAAGCCAATCATGAGCCATTACACTATCTTTAAATGGTAGCATTTTTTGTTTTACTTCTGATGTGAAAATTTGAGAACATCCTATTCCTAAATATCTTGATATCCCTAAAATCTTATTTTGTCCTTTTACTAATGGCATATTTTTATATTTAAAATAGTTTGGATGTATTGTTTCGTTTTTTTCATTTATATGTCTAGCATTACAGTACACCAAATCTACATTCTTTTCTTTTATTTTTTTCAAAGATTCTTCTATTTTATTTGAATCCCATACATCATCTTGATCACAGAATAATATATATTTAGATGTAGACTTTTCTAATAAAAATTCAAAGTTTTTTATAAATCCTAAATTTTTTTCTTGTTTATAGATAATAATTCTGTCATCTTTTTTTTCATAATTATCTAAAACCTCTATAACTTCTTTATCATTAGAAAAGTCATCTGATATATGTAAACTAAAATTTTTATGTGTTTGATTTAATATACTGTCTATTTGTTGTTTTAAATAATCTATATTAGGTTTGAATGTTGCTAATAAAATGTCTACTTTTTCTTCCATTTTTACTCCATTCCTTTAGTAAAACATAATCTGGTTGGCAAAAACTAATTTTTCAACCTATCTCTATATTAACTGTATTGGTTATCTACTTCTTTTAGTATAACATCATGTGCACTTCCTTCTGATATACTTACTTCTGATACTAATGTTAATCTTGCTTTTTCATGTAATTCTGGAATTGTTACACTTCCACAATTACACATTGTTGATTTAATTTTTGCACATGTTACAGCTAGATTTTCTTTTAATTTTCCTGCATATGGGATATATGAGTCAACTCCTTCTTCAAATGAAAGTTTTTTGTCTCCTCCCATATCATATCTTTGCCAATTTCTTGCTCTATTTGAACCTTCTCCCCAGTATTCTTTTACATATCCATTTCCTTTTTTTACTACTCTTGTTGGGCTTTCGTCAAATCTTGCAAAATATCTTCCCATCATTACAAAATCTGCTCCTAATGCTAATGCAATTGTTATATGATGGTCATGCACTATTCCTCCATCTGAACATATTGGAATATATATACCTGTTTCTTCAAAATATTCGTCACGTGCTTCTACTACATCTATTAATGCTGAGGCTTGTCCTCTTCCTATTCCTTTTGTTTCACGAGTAATACAGATTGAACCTCCTCCTACTCCTACTTTTATGAAATCTGCTCCAGCTTCGGCTAAATATCTAAATCCTTCTTTATCAACTACATTTCCAGCACCTATTTTTACAGAATCTCCGTATTTTGCTCTTACAAAGTCAATTGTATTTTTTTGCCATACTGAATATCCATCAGAAGAATCCATACATAATAGATCAACTCCTGCTTCTACTAGTGCAGGTATTCTTTCTTCATGATCTCTTGTATTTATTCCAGCACCAACAATATATCTTTTATTTTCATCTAATAAAGAATTTGGATTATTTTTTCTTTCTTCATAATCTTTTCTAAATACTAGATATTTTAAATTTCCTTCCTTAGATAATACTGGTAAACATGCTATTTTATTTTTCCAAATAACATCATTTGCTTCTGATAAAGAGATTCCTTCATCTGCCCATACTGTATTATCTTTTGGTGTCATATAATTATCTATTGGTGCATCCATGTCATCTCTAGATAAACGATAATCTTTATCAGTTACTAGACCTATAAATTTTCCATTTGGAGTTCCATCTTCTGTTATCATTACTGTTGAATGACCTGTTTCTTTTATTAATTCTATTACTTCTTTTAGTGGTGTTCCTGATTTTACATTTGAATCGCTTGTTATAAATCCAGCTTTATGTCTTTTTACTTGTCTTACCATTTCAGCTTGTGATTCTATACTTTGTGAACCATAAATAAATGCAACTCCTCCTTCTCTTGCTAATGCAATTCCCATATCTACTCCTGATACAGATTGCATTATTGCAGATACCATAGGTACATTTGCATAATATTTTGCTTCTTCTCCTTTTTTGTATTTTACAAGTGGTGTTTTTAATGATACCTTATTTGGTATACACCTTTCGTCTGTTAAATTCGGTAATAATAAGAATTCATTAAATGTTCTTGAAACATCTTTTAATATTTTTGCCATAATCACACTCCCCCATTTTTAATATTTTTATTATTTTTTTAAAATTGAATTACTATACAAGCATATCGCTTTATTTATGAAATAAAATTGTGTAATGCGTATTTATATATTAAAAAGTTAGATAACTTTCATAATATATAAATACAGTTTCAGTATAACATACCAAAAAACTTATGTAAATAGTTTTTTTATAACTATTTAACTAATCTTTCTGTCTCCTTAGCAATCATCAATTCCTCATTTGTTGGAATCATATAAACCTTAACTTTTGAATCAGGAGTTGAAATCACTTTTTCTTCGCCCCTCATGTTATTTTCATCTAAATCTAATTTAACTCCCATAAATTCTAATTTTTCGCAAATTCCTTTTCTAATATTAATTTGATTTTCACCTATACCACCAGTAAATATAATATAGTCAATTCCTTTCATAGCAACTGCATATTTTGCTATATAACTTGCAATTGAATAATTAAATTGTTCTACTGCTATTTGAGCCATCTCATTTCCTTTATTTGCTTCTTCTTCTATAACTCTAAAATCTGGTGCCATACCTGATACACTTGCTAATCCTGATTTCTTGTTCAAAATATCTTCCATATTTTGAGGATCTATATTTTCTTTTTTCATAATATATGTAACAACTGAAGGATCTAAATCTCCACTTCTAGTAACCATTGGTAATCCACCAAGAGGTGTTAATCCCATACTAGTATCTAATGATTTTCCATCTTTTATTGCACATATACTAGAACCTTGTCCTAAATGACAAGTTACTATTTTTGTTCCATCAAGTGATTTATTCTCTAGTTCTCCCAATCTTTGAGATACATACATATGAGAAGTTCCATGGAAACCATATTTTCTTATTCCATATTTTTTGTAATACTCATAAGGTATTGGATATATATATTTATCTTTTGGAATTGATGAATGAAATGCTGTATCAAAAACTCCTACCATTGGCTTATTTGGCATTACTTCTTTACAAGCTTCTATACCTAGCATACACGCTGGATTATGTAATGGTGCTAAATCAGTACACTCCTCTATTGTTTTTATAACATCATCATTTATCAATACAGATTGTGTTATTTTTTCTCCGCCATGAACCACTCTATGTCCTACTGCATTTATTTCATCTAATGAATCAATAACTTTATATTCTGGATTTGTAAATTGCTCCAAAGTAAACTCTATTGCTTCTTTATGATTATATGCTGGCTTTTTAATTTCAACTTTTTTACCATTAACTTTATGTGTAATAAAAGCCTCTTCTTCTCCTATTCTCTCATACTTTCCAGAAGCTAAAACCTCTTCTGTTTCCATATTAATTAATTGATACTTTAGTGATGAACTACCACAATTTAAAACTAAAATTTTCATTTTTTCCTCCTTTAGGGACGTGCCAAAATGGACAAAAAATGTCCAAAAGGGACAGGCCCTCAATTTTTTATTTTTTCTTTATATTAATTGAAATTTATCTGATATTGTCTATTGGGGGTCATCTAGCTTTTTTGTTCATATCTAATTCTATTCTATCAGATTGTTCCATTCTTGCTTTTATATTTTTTTCATATTTTTATTAATATTATTTGTTAGGAATCGCAATTCCTCATCACTTTTGGCTAGGCAGACAAGTCAAAATCAATGATGTGTGCTTTTTGCACGTTGATTTGATTTTCGATGAAGACTAACAACAACAAAACGCAATTATTTTTCAACAAATTATAGTTGCTTCTTGCTTCTAAGAGGGTCTGTCCCTTTTGGACATTTTTTGTCCATTTTGGCACGTCCCTAAAGTTCCATAGTTGCTCTTGCTATCATAACTTCTTCATTTGTTGGAATTACAAATGTTCTAATTTTTGCATCTTGACTTGATATTTCTGCTTCATCGCCTTTTACCTTTTGATTGTATTCTTTATCTATTTTTACTCCAAACACTTCTAAATAATCACAAATTGCTTCTCTTGAATCTTGCCCTTTTTCTCCTACTCCTGCTGTAAATGTCAATATATCAAATCCATTCATAGCTACTGCACATCTTGCTATATAGCTAGCTACTAGATAATGAAAATTATCTAATGCTAAAATTGACCTTTCATCTTCTGATGCTGCTTCTGCTTCTATATCTCTAAAATCTACTGATACTCCAGATATTCCATATGCACCTGATTGTTTATTTAAAATATTTTCTATTTCTTCTGGTTTTAATTTTTTCTTTTTCATCATGTATGTCACTACTGATGGATCTAAGTCTCCACTTCTTGTTCCCATTGATATTCCACCTACTGGAGTTAATCCCATACTTGTTTCTACTGATTTACCATTTTGTATTGCACAAATACTAGCTCCTTGCCCTAAATGACAATTTATTATTTTTAATTCTTTAATGTCTTTCCCAACAAGTTCAGCTACTCTATTTGCTACATATTGATGTGATGTTCCATGAAATCCATATTTTCTGATTCCATATTTTTTATAATATTCATAATCTATAGGATATATATATCTTTCTTTTGGTAATGTTTGATGAAATGCCGTATCGAAAACAGCCACCATCTTCATATTGGGTACTAACTTTTTACAAGCTTTTATCCCTAATATTGCAGCTGGATTATGTAAGGGTGCTAATTCTATACATTCTTCTATTCCTTGTATAATTTCATCTGTTATTACTACAGGATTTGCAAATTTTTCTCCTCCATGAACCACTCTGTGACCAATCCCGCTTAATTCATCTAAATTTTTTATTACACCATAATGTGGACTTGTTAATCTGCTTAATACAAATGAAATTGCTTTTTCATGATTTTTAGCATAATGTTCAAATTTATGTTTTTCTCCATTTACTTTGTGTGTTAAAAATGAATTTGCTTGTCCTATTCTTTCAAAATATCCTTTAGCTAAAACTTTTTCATTTTCCATATCAATAACTTGATATTTTAATGAAGAACTTCCTGAGTTTAATACTAATATTTTCATAACTCCTCCATTCTAGCATTATATACTCTATTATTTATTGTGCTTGTACTGCTGTTATTGCAATTACTCCTGCAATATCATCACTATTGCAACCTCTTGACAAGTCATTTACTGGTTTTGCTATTCCTTGGCATAAAGGGCCATATGCTTCTGCTTTTGCTAATCTTTGAACTAATTTATATCCTATATTTCCAGCATTTAAATCTGGAAATATTAATACATTTGCCTTTCCTTCTAGTGGACTATTTGGAGCTTTTGATTTAGCAATTTCTGGGATAATTGCTGCATCTAATTGTAATTCTCCATCTACTAATAAATTATTTTGTTTTTCCCTTACTAGTTTTGTTGCTTCAATTACTTTTTCAGTTAAATCTGAATGTGCACTTCCATATGTAGAATATGATAACATCGCAACCTTTGGTTCTTTTTCTACTAAGTGTTCAAAACTTTTACTTGATGAAATTGCTATTTCAGATAATTGTTCTGAATTTGGATTTTCATTTAATCCACTATCTCCAAATATGAATACTCCATTTTCACCATATTCACAATTAGGTACTACCATTACAAAAAAGGCAGAAACTAATTTAGTATTGGGTGCTGTTTTTAAAATTTGCAATGCTGGCCTTAATGTGTCTGATGTAGAATGTGCTGCTCCTGAAACTAATCCATCTGCTTTATTATCTTTTACCATTAACATTCCATAATATACTGGGTCTAAAACTAATTCTTTTGCTTTTTCAATTGTCATTCCCTTATTTTTTCTTAATTCATATAGTAAATTTACGTATTTATCATAGTCCTCTGATTTCTCTGGATCTACAACTTTTGCGCCCTCGATATTTAAATTATTTGTTTTTGCCTTTTCTAATACTTTTTCTTCATTTCCTATTAAAATAATTTTTGCATATTTCTCACTTAATACTTTTTCGGTTGCTTGTAAAACTCTTATGTCTTCAGCTTCTGGAAGTATTATTGTTTTGATTTCTTGTTTTGCTCTTTTTTTTATTTTTTCTATAAATGACATTTTGTTGCCTCCTTTACTTCAACCATTATATACTATGTTTGATAAAAAGCACAAGTTTTTTTCAAAAAATCTTTAGAAAATGTATCTATTCAGTGGCCAAAATGTTGAAAGGTAGGTGAGTTCTTGTATATTTATTTTAATAAATTACGAATGTGATTGGAGAATTGTTAGAAACTCTTGAATAATTTTATGGAAAATGTTCGCGTCGAGCAGAGCGAGGACTAAGTGAAAGGGTGCCATAAAATTATTTTAGAGTTTCTTATAATTTGTATTGAGCCGAGGAATTTATGAAAAATAAATATACAATAGCTCACCTTTTCAAACTTTTTTATCACTGAATAGTTGCAGAAAAAAGTTCTTAGGGCTAAATCCTAAGAACTTTTAAAATATTTTAGGTAAAAATATAATTAAACCAACAATCACAGAAATAATAGCCGAAAACAATACAGCACCTGCTGCAATATCTTTTGCAAACTTTGCTTTTTCATTAATTTCTGGCATTGCAATATCTACAGTTGTCTCTATTGCAGTATTAATTAATTCTAATGAAATAACTAAAGCAAATAACAACAAACATACAAACCATTCAGCTACAGTTATTTTAAAAATAAATCCTGCAATTATTACTAATACCATTATTACAAAATGTATTTTTAAATTTTGTTCTGTTTTCCATGCCTCTTTTATTCCTTCAAAAGCATATTTAAAACTATTTCTTAATTTTTTTCTTTTTTTTCTTAATTCCACCATTTTTCTTTTATTCATAATTTTTATATTCTTTTCCTTTTCTAATTGTAATATAGTTCTTGTAATACTTGTAAACAACATTAAATATGCTATTGATATTGCAAACCCACCTACAACATCACTTGCATAGTGAACCCCTAGATAAATTCTACTAAATCCAATTAATGGTATAAGGATACTTAATATCCCACAACTAATATATTTTATTTTTTTATTTTTTACCATCTTCCATATCAAATATATTATAAATCCATAAAATGCCATGCTTACCATAGAATGTCCTGATGGGAAGCTATATCCAGTTTCTGAAATTAGCCTATATCCATCTGGTCTAGGTCTTTGTATAATATATTTTAGTAATTGATTTAATATTGTTGAAATAACCAAATTACTAGATATACACAAACCTATTTTCTTGTTTTTTATAAAAATCAGTGTTCCTAAGGATATAAATATTAATACATATGCAGATGATAGGTTCGTTATCACTTTCATTATAACTGTTAGTGGTTCAAATCTTAGATTAAGAATTACTAATCTATATACCAATATATCTAATCTTAATTGTTCGTTTTCAAAAATATCTTCTAACATCATAATTACAATTATTAAGCAAAGAAAACATATAATCCATTTATAATTTTTTTCTATAATTTTTTTCAACATTTGTATTTCTCCATTTCAAATTAAAACTCTATTATTTTCTCCCAACTCAAACCTTCTTTTCCAAAATGTCCATAATTGGTTGTTAATGAAAAAATCGGTCTATTTAATTCTAAATATTCTATAATACCATCTGGAGTTAAATCAAACTTTCTTTCTATTTTTTCAATTAATTTATCTTCTGATATTCTTCCTGTCCCAAAAGTATTTACATTAATTGATAACGGTTTTTTCATTCCAATCGCATAAGAAATTTGTATTTCACATTTTTTAGCATATCCATTTGCAATAATATTTTTTGCTATATGTCTTAACATATATGTAGCAGACCTATCTACTTTACTCGCATCTTTTCCTGAAAAAGCTCCTCCTCCATGTCTTGCATATCCTCCATATGTGTCTACAATGATTTTTCTTCCTGTTAAGCCTGTATCTCCTAAAGGTCCACCTATTACAAATTGCCCAGTTGGATTTATATATATTTTTGTATTTGCGTCCATCATGTCTTGAGGAATAACTTTTTTTATTACTTTTTCTATAATATCTTTTTTTAATGTTTCTTGAGTAATTTCTTTATTGTGTTGTGTAGATATTAATATCGTTTCTATCCTTTTAGGCTTATTATCCTCATATTCAACTGTTACTTGTGTCTTTCCATCTGGTCTTAAATATTCTATTTCTTTATTTTTTCTTACTTCTGTTAATCTTTTTGATAATTTATGAGCCATGGAAATTGCATATGGCATATATTCTGGTGTTTCATTGCAGGCAAACCCAAACATTATTCCTTGGTCACCAGCACCTCCAACGTCCACTCCTAGTGCAATGTCTGGACTTTGTCTAGTAATGTTAATTTCTACTTCACAAGTTCTATAATCCATATCTATTTTTTCATTATCATATCCAATTTTTTTTATTGTTTCTCTTACTATTTTTTCAATATCAACTTCACCTTTTGCACTTATTTGCCCCGCAATTGTAACTTTGTTTCCTGATGCAAAAGTTTCTACAGCTACTCTTGCATTTGAATCTTTTTTTAAATATTCATCTAATATATGGTCTGAAATTGTGTCACATAATTTATCTGGATGACCTTCAGTAACACTTTCTGATGTAAAATAATATTTGTTCATTGCAAAACGCCTTTCTTATTTTCTAAATTATCTTCTATATATGCTATCATCTCATTTAATGATGTATATATTCATTATTTAGTATCTTTTTCACAAACAGCTAGTTCTATAGCTTTATTGCAATTTTCTATATTTACTAAATTTAGATTTCCAGCATATTCTCCATCAATTGTCCAATCAACCTTTTTTTCAGTTGATATTGTTATTTTATTAGCCTTAAAATATACAAAATCTCTATTTATCATATAATCCTTATGTCTGAAGTCATTCAATAATCTAAAATATCCTGAAAGTTTTTTAGGTTTTCTTATAAAAATTGCTTCAAACTTACCATCCGCCAAATCTATTTCTTCTCTGTTAAACCATTTAAATCCAGCTATTGACTCTGAATTGCTTATACCTCCATATATAAATTCGCCTTCTAGTTCTTCCTCATCAAATGTTATTTTTACTTTATAGGTTGGTATTCTTATTAATTCTTTTATTGCTTTCATATAATATGCCATTCTTCCATATTTATTTTTTGCTTTTTGCGATGTCTTATATGCTACATCTGTTATAACTCCAAATGCTGCCACATAGCAAAAATATCTATTATTATTAAATTTACCTACATCCAAAATTCTTGCTTTTGACTTCAATAATGTTTTAGTTATAGAAATGTCTTTTATAGGCATATCTAAACTTCTTGCTAAGTCATTTGTTGTTCCCATTGGAATATATGCGATACTTATATCTTTTATATTTAAGTCCATTAATCCAGAAACTACTTCATTAAAAGTTCCGTCTCCTCCACAAACTAAAATTAAATCAGTATCTTTAATATTCTCTTCAACTATTCTTTTTGCATTATATTCTTTTTTAGAAAGTTGAACATTGACTTCCATATTTTGTTCTTTTAAATTTTTCTTTATTTCATCTATATGTTCAGTTATATTTCCTTTTCCAGATGTTGGATTTATTATTGCTAAAACTCGAATACTCAACCTTTTTTTCCTTCTTTCCTCTTTATAATCTATATTTTTGTCTGTATGATTTTATCACATTTTTTCCAATTAGTAAAGACTATGCTAAAACAAACAATCCAGACCAGGTCGCTTTTTGTATAGCCTTTCTCGAAAAATTGCAGAGGCAGACAGGGGGGCCAGGTCGGATTTTGTATTATTTTGTTCTAGCCTACATAAAAAATTATTTAAATAAGTCGAAAGTTATATTTATATTTTATGAGATTAAATGTGCAAATGGAGGAATATTACAAATTCTTACATTTGCAAGTAGGAGAATCTCGAATTGCCTAATTTGAGAGGTGCCTGCTTGCTAGTGTTAGAATTTGTATATTACGCAATGCCAGCCATTTAATGAATAAAATATAAATATAACCTTCGACTTTTATAATTAGCTATACGCTAGAATAAAATAATACAAAATCCGACCTGGCCCCCCTGTCTGCCTCTGCAATTTTTCGAGAAAGGCTATACAAAAAGCGACCTGGTCTGGATGTCTGCGCATGTCTATTATTCTGTCCTTAATGCTTCTACTGGGTCTTTTTTACTTGCCATTCTAGCTGGAATTAATCCTGCAATAATAGTTAAAATCATGCTAATTAATACAAGTATTATTCCTCCAACCGCTGGAAGAGTTACACTTACGCTAACTCCTGTAACAGCATATATTATCTTTGTGATTGGTATATTTAACAATACAGTTATACCTATTCCTAACAATCCTGCAATTAGCCCTACAATAAATGTTTCTGCATTAAATACTCTTGATATATCTTTTTTAGATGCACCTATTGCTCTTAATATTCCGATTTCTTTTGTTCTTTCTAATACAGAAATGTAAGTAATAATTCCTATCATAATAGAAGAAACGATTAATGAAATGGCAACAAATGCAATTAATACATAACTTATTGTATCTATTATCTGACTTACAGATTTCATCATAATTCCTATTAAATCTGTATAATTGATTACATTTTCTTCTTTTCCTTCATCTCTTTGTTTTTGATTATATTCATCTATTGCTTTTGTAATAGCATCTTTACCTTCAAAATCTTTTGGATAGATACTTATTGAAGATGGTTTATCAAGGTCAACTGCTCCTAATAATTCTAAATTATTTTCATATGTGGCATTTGCATTATTACTGTATGTTTCCATAACTTGTGCTAACTCTTCTGTACTTAAAGTTGCAAGTCTTGCTTTTTGTTCATCAGTTAATTGAGTATAGTCAAATGATTGATTATTTGTATCTGGAAATTTAATTCCTGTAAATACATTTATATCTGGATTTTCTTTTTGCTCTTTTACAATTTCTGCTTCATTTGTTTTATTGATTACATATTCTTTTAAATCTTTTGTGTAACCTATTCCACCACTCATTCCTGTTGCTACACTTTGTTCATTTTGTTTTATAATTCCTACAACTTTTATATTTTCAGAAGAATTAAGTTTTTGCTTCATATATTCTTCATCTTCACTTTTGTCTACCCATAATCCATTTTCCTTCGCATAATAATCAGAGTTTAAGACTAATTTAAAAGATAAGTTTAGTAAATCTTCATATGTGTATGATGTTGACTCTGCTTCTTCGACTGTTTCACCATTTTGAACTTTGTTCCATCTTTCTTCTAGTTCTTTTTGATCTTTTAGTCCTAGAGAATATAAAGTATAATCACTAATTTCATTATTTTCATTAACTATTAAAACTACTTCATTATAATTTTCTGGCCATGCTCCTGCTACTAAGTCATATTGTGAATGCAATAATTCTTCATTATCTAACATTTCTTCCCATACGTCTGTATTTGACATACTTGTTGTCATACTTGAGCCAAACATAGAACTCATAGAAGAGGTTTCTCTTGCTTCTAACATATCTCCCATTCCTAAAGCATTCATAACAGTGCTTGGATTTACTCTAACTACTCCATTTGAAGTATCTTCTTTATATAAGTTTATATCTAAGTTATAATTATATTTTATAGAAGTTGCATTTTCTTTTATTTGATTATCTTCATTTTCAATATATTTTTTTAATTCTTCTAAATTATTATTTGTAACTTTACTTGATAATGTTGATATCATATCATCCATAATGTCTCTTGAATAAATTTTCCCATCTTCATGCTCTTGTGAATTTTCATCTGTTTCTCCCATAAGACCTTCCATCATGCTTGATATGTCAACAGTTGATTCATCAATTGTTACAGGATATGAAGATAATGTATCTTCTTCTACTTTATTAATATAGTTTTGTACACCATTTGATATTGATAATATAAGTGCAATTCCTATAATACCTATACTTCCAGCAAATGATGTAAGTAGTGTTCTACCTTTTTTGGTCATTAAATTATTTAAACTAAGTCTTAATGCTGTAAAAAATTTCATAGCTGTTCTACCATCTTTTGCTTTAGCATCTTTTTCTCTATCTTCATCAGTAAATGGTTTTGAATCATCTGTTATTTCTCCATCTAATATTCGAACAATTCTTGTTGAATATTTTTCTGCTAAATCTGGATTATGTGTTACCATAACAATTAATTTATCTTTTGAAATCTTTTTCAAAATTTCCATAACTTGCACACTTGTTTTTGTATCTAATGCACCTGTTGGCTCATCTGCAAGTATTATGTCTGGATTATTTACTAATGCTCTTGCAATAGCAACTCTTTGCATTTGTCCACCTGATAATTGATTTGGCTTTTTGTGCATTTGCTCTTTTAACCCTACATCTTCTAATGCTTTAATTGCTCTTTCTTTTCTTTCATTTTTAGAAACACCTGATATAGTAAGTGCTAACTCTACATTAGAAAGTACTGTTTGATGAGGAATTAGGTTATAGTTTTGAAATACAAAACCAACAGAATAATTTCTGTATGCATCCCAATCTCTATCTTTGAATTTTTTTGTTGACTTTCCATTAATAATTAAATCTCCAGATGTGTATCTGTCTAACCCCCCAATAATATTTAATAATGTCGTTTTTCCACATCCACTTTGACCTAATATAGATACAAATTCATTTTTTCTAAATTCTATACTGATTCCTTTTAAAGCTTGAACCTTTGAATCTCCTGAAATATAGTCTTTAGTTATATTCTTTAATTCTAACATTATTTTTTCTCCTTTACACTTTTTTATGAAGACAATTTTTCTGTGCAACGTTGTTTTTTCTTGAATAGAAAAAAGACAAAATGACAACTAGTCATGTGCATTATTTTTAACATGACTAGAATAGTTTTTACATAAAATTTACAAATAGATTTCGTTTGCTGTTTCATCAAAATTTATATAAATATCCGAACTTTTTATATTTAAATCTATTTTTGCGTTTCCTGAGCCAATTGTTTGATTATCTGCTGTCATTTCTTCTCCTTCTATATATGTAGTTCCAAAATTATTCTTATTATTTATTTGATAATCATCTTGCTTTCCTATAAAATTTATATTTGTATCAGAATATTTTATTTCAATGTTAGCACTTTCTACAACTTTTATATTTATATTTTCTGCTCCTGATTCAGAATCAAATTTAAAAACCTTAGCTTCACAATTATATATATCAATGTTAGCATATTCATTATCAATTTCTAAATTATCAGATACTAATTCATCAATTTTACAATCATTGCTAGATGTATCTAATTTTAAATTTGTTGCATTTAATTTTTCTGCATCAATTGACTCATATTTTGTTTCTATATTTATAGTATCCAATTTTTCATTTTCTGGAAGATAAATTGTTATTATTTTATCACCTGAAGAATTATGTGATGTTTTTTCATCATCTATCTTCAAAGTTTCACCATCTTGTTGTATCTCCATTTTTTCAGGAATATTAGTTCCTTCTACTTTTAGTTTAT
This sequence comes from uncultured Clostridia bacterium, assembly GCA_944393395.1. GTDB lineage: Bacteria > Bacillota > Clostridia > TANB77 > CAG-508 > CAG-269. The sequence goes on along the minus strand of CALYAB010000028.1, from coordinate 2,611 downwards.
CACCATTTTTTATAACTAGTTTTGTTGATTCTAAATCAATTTCTAATTTTTTTACATTATTATATTCTTTTGAAATATCTTCTACAGTATATCCATTTTTGTGTTCTATTAAACTTTTGTCCTCTACTTTAGAGAATCCCACAAATCCTCTAGCAAGCTCTAATAACATAAATACAATTATTATTGAAAGATAAATTCCAAAAGCAATAGCAGCATATTTTATAAATTTCTGTAATCCTGTCATTTTATATCAACACCTCCAAACATGCAAAAACTATTTACATATATTGTAGGTAATTTTTCATCATATTTTCTATTAGTCTTATTTGATGTTGCTCCAAATATTGGTGTTGATTTTACTTTTATATTAACATTTTCTGGCACCATAATCTCTATTCCGCCAAATACTGCACATGTTTTTATCAATTTATCTTCATTTATAATAGCTTTCCTTAAATCTAAATCTGTACTTCCAAATACTGCTGTTAAACTTGCACCTTTAAATTCTTGATTATTAAAATCTGCTTTTACTTCTCCAAATGTTGCACAATACTCTTCCAGTCCCTCTGCCTTTTCTTTTAGTTCTTTATTCTTTTTTTCCATTCTTTTATCTAATTTGTCTTTAAAAATCAAATTGATTCCTATTAATATAATGATAACTGGTATGGTTAATCTCCAAATAAGTTCGAAATCTAAAATGTCTCTACATGCTAGTAATAATATTATTCCTATAATTAGCCAAATTGCACTCCAAAATTTGTCTTCTCTTGCAATTAATTCTATTGCACTTGGAATAATGATTAATAATGTCCACCATCCATTGAAAAATATATTTATGTTAGTAATTTCTAATGCATTTAAAGTAAGTATTACTCCTATAATAATTAGTACTATTCCCCATAAGGTATTTCCTAGCTTTCTCATAAAAAAACCTCCATTCGAGCATTTGTTGTGCTCATAATATTTTTAACATTTTACTGTTCTATACTATTTTATCCTATTATCCTATATTTTACAATATATAAAAAGGTTGATTTTTCATATTCAGCAAAGGACAAATCTCGCTTTGCGAGAACTTTTCTCTACTTTTCTAATTTAACTATATATATTTAAGTTCTCAAAGAAGCGTAAAGATTTGTCGACGGGAAAAATTGCATAGCAATTTTTCTGTGCAACGTTGATTTTTAATTGAATAGGAAAAACTTAATTTTTCCTATTCAATTAAAAATCATACAAATGAATTCTCTACTTTAGGAACTGCATAATACTTATCATTTACACTATGTATTTTCTCTTGAACTATATTTTTTAATTCATCATGATTTATCTTACTATCTGAAGGAATAACTAAATCAAATATAAGATTTATTCTATCTCCACCATCTGTCATTCTAAAATCATGTATAGAAAACTCTGTATTAATCTCTTTTACAATTTCTTCTGTCTTCTTTCTCATCTCGTTTATTTCTTCATCATCTGTTACAATAGGATCCATGTGTATTGTTGTAATACAATTAAACTCATCATAAATATCTTGCTCCATCTGGTCTATAACATCATGTGCTTTGCAAATATCACAATCTGCTGGGACTTCTGCATGGAAAGAAATAATCTTTCTTCCTGGGCCATAATCATGCACCATTATATCATGTATGCCTGATATCATCTCATAATTTTTAGTAAATTCTTCTAATTTTTCTACAAATTCTTTTTCTGGTTTCATACCTAATAATAAATCTATTGTTTCTTTTAATGCTTTAAATCCTGTAAACAAAATAAATATTGCAACTAATATACTTGCATAACCATCAATAGATATTCCATACATTTTTGCAACAATAGCTGATAATAGTACAACAAATGTTGATACAGAGTCTGAAATGCTATCATATGCATTACCTTTTATTGCTGCTGAATTTATTATTTTTGCTATTTTATTGTAAAACACAAATAACCATAATTTTGTTAAAACTGCAATAACCAAAATAATAATAGTTACATTATTAATATCTGGTAATTCTGGACTTATGATTTTGTCAAAAGAACTTCTAAATAATTCTAGTCCTACCAATACGATTAAAACATCAACAATAAAGGCTGTAATATATTCCATTCTTCCATGTCCCCATGGATGGTCTCTATCTATCTTTTTCTGTGACATTTTAAAGCCAATCATTGTTACAATTGATGAACCTGCGTCTGTTACGTTGTTTAAGGCATCTGATATAATCGAAATTGAATTTGCAAATATTCCTATTATTAATTTTATTGCTGATAATAAAATGTTGACAATTATTCCTGTTGTACTTGAAAGCATTCCATATTTTGCTCTAGTATCAGGGTTCTCTGTATTTTTGTCTTTTATGAATATTTTTATTAATAGGTTTGTCATTTTTTTCATCCTCTCTTTTTTGGTTGTTTTTAACAAATATTGTTATAACATATTTTATGATTTTTAACAATATCAAATGCTTTTTATTTATATAACTTCACTTTTTATAGTTGCAACATTTAGAACAAAGCAACATTCTTGTATTGAAAAAACTTGAATTTTCCAATACAAGAAAAAAACATGCATAATACATTAAAATTCTAAAAATATCTAATATAT